>JAYUWQ010000703.1:0-3454 GCA_043753485.1 bacterium | reverse complement strand
CCGAAGCAGCGGTTCTCCTCCGTCGTCCTGGATTCCCGCAGAGGCGAAACTCATCGTGACCGGAGCCAACCTATCGGAAGACGTCACCCCAACTGCTGGTCAAGCTGGGTCGGCGAAGTTGTCCAAGAAGGAAATCACCGCCATTCAGGAGGAATTGTTGGCAATTCTCAAGAGTGGAGCCATGGATCACGGAGGGGAATCAGAGAACCAGGACAACGGTGTCAAGATGATACGTCAAGCGGCTCGGGCAGCCTGTCTGTTCAGCAAACTCACCCAAACCGAGCAGGAGGATGTCTTTGGGCAACTCCCGGAGGCCAAACGCGGGGAGACTGTTATGATGCTGAAGATGTTCAGCGCCATGATGACCGACCCCAAACCACTGACCGCCTTCGGCTACATTGAAAAACTGGCAGGTTCAAAAGAGGAATTCGAACGCATGGCCAATCTTTCAAAATGGGGGGCTAACGATCCGTCGGGGCTTTTGCAGCATTGGAAAACCGAGGCGGTCAAACCCGACGCTCCTGAATGGACAAAAGGGCAAATGGGTAATTCATTTCTGGAAATAGGCACCGCAAACCCACGCCTGCTAATGAGCGAAGCGATGACCATGGACGATCCATCCCTCCGCCTGAGGATGTTAAAAATGCTGCATCTGAACTCGCTCTACACCGGCGAAAAATCCCAATGGGCCGCCGACAGCGATGGATTGCTCAAGCAACTCATGGCCGAAAAGCCGGACCGTCGTGAAGATGAGCTTGCCGGCGTGCTAGCAATGCGACTGA
This sequence comes from bacterium, assembly GCA_043753485.1. Classification (GTDB taxonomy): domain Bacteria; phylum Verrucomicrobiota; class Verrucomicrobiia; order Verrucomicrobiales; family V1-33; genus CAIZWU01. Next base: position 2,672 of record JAYUWQ010000703.1, on the reverse strand, counting down.
AGCGGGAGTCTCCGGAAGAAGCGAGGGCTTGGGTAGAATCCCTGGAGCTGGGGGCGGACTCCAAAGCGTGGACGAATCAGGCCTTGTTTGAGGCATGGCGCGGGCACGACCGGAAGGCCGCCGCAAAATGGATGGTGGAAAACACACCTCCGGAACAGCTTGCCGACAGTATCGCGGAATACGTTGGCAGGTGGACGGATGCCCAGGTTCCGAAGGATTTGAAGCTGATGGCGGCGGAACCCGACATCGCGGGCTGTGCGGACTGGATCGTATCGCTGGGAATCAACCCGGACAAGGAAAAAGCGATCAGCGTGCTGGCGGAAGGCTGGATCCAGGCGGGCGAACCTGCTGCCGCTCTGGCTTGGGCGCAGGCCATTCCCGACCCCGCCACCCGCGCCACCTGCCTGGAAAAAGTGACCACGCAAATCGAGCGCCGCTACCCCGACACCTGGCGGGCCATGCTTACAGCTGCCGGGGTCGATAGGAATGTGAAAAACGAGTGAGCAGATGGCTTTCAAACGTGAAAGCTGCAACCAACGTGCTTTGGCCTTGGCACGCAGGAAAGCTACCACTGATCGTGGGAGCGCTCCCAGCACAGGAGTGTGGACCGAAGTGGAAGTCCTGCTCAGATTGATAAAAAGCAGCCCATCCCCCCCACTTCATTATCGAATGAAACACCGCAGCAAGGCTGCGGCGGACAGTATTCACTATAGCGGAATAAAATTTCTCCATTCGTATCCTGACAACAACACACAGAGTTTTTTGTTTGGAAACGAATTGAGGAACGCGGAAACGCCCGCACACCGATGGTCCAGGCCGGGGGCGGAGTCACGCCATCGGGAGGGGGATAAAGTCCGGCAGCGCCGGTGGTCGGGGCGGCCATTTATGCCCGATGGGCAGCCTTGACCCTCGCAGGTGTGCCACGCCGGAGGCGGTCGCTAAGCTTACACAGAGAACGGCCTGTGGCCGCATGATGGGGACAGAAAGAAAGCGATCCGACCATGAAGGCGAGTGGAGCGCAGGTCACTCCGCGTGCGGGTGGCTGGAGCGTGCGAGTTTCAGGGCCGGATGGCTTTCAGGAGTGGAAGCCGGAACAGCACGATCGGTCTTGGCACGGCGGAACGCGGCCATGACAGATGGTGTGCGGCTGGAGCGACAGGCGCGGAGCCGGGGCCGTTTCGGGTGCTCCCGCAGAATGGGGAGCGCCCCACGCAGTAGGCGCGGGGGGAAAGACTTTTCCCCCGTCACAGTCCTGGGATTCGAGAGTTTGGAACCCAGCTTATATTGCTATGTTTCGGGACTTGAACGTGGTGAAAGCGTTTTCAATTGAAAGGGCTTCCGCAGATTTCACAGAATCAGGTGCATCCATCGCAAATAACAATTCACACCGGGCCTTGAATTGCGGAGTGCTATTTTCAAAAGCCACGACGGCAGCTTCAACGCCTGCATTCAAAGTCATTTCGTGATTTTCCACCCTATCATTTAACTCCATCAGCGCCTTCGAGCGGTCGGCAATACTTGTGGCATCGCCGGAACGGCGAATGGTGTCGATGTCCAATTTACTCATCCGTTTTGATTTCGTGCAGGTGTTCGGCGTAGATTCGGAATAACCCATCTCCCATCTCGGGGAATGGATCGGCCATTTTCTCCAAGTCTTCCAAAGAAGTCCCGTCCACGGCACGGGCCATAAGCTGCTCAATCCCCATTGGTTTGCCAGTTTTGGCTTCAAGTTTCTGGGAAAGTGCGGCCAGTTCCTGGAGTTTTTCGATTTTGATAGGGACCAGCAAGTATTCGTGGGGTGGGGGAGCCAATCGGTCCGTCTCCAGGCTCAAGGGATTTTCAGGCCCGTAAAATTTTCTCAGCAGCTTGTAATAAGCCCGGAGCGCGTAGAGGCAGATGTTGGAGAAATTTGAAAAATTTCCGATGACCCGAGCCATTTTTGCGTCTTCCCCGTAAACCTTGAATGAAATGCTGTGAACGTAGTCCGCTTCCTTGGCTATAGCCGATGTTCGCCCATTACGACGCTGCGCAGACCTCCCTACGTGTGGACGTGGGCCTTGCAGTTTCGCCCGCTTCTTGGGCGCTTTCGAGGCTTCTGACATTCATAGAAATTTCGGTTGCAGCTTCCATGGCGTCAAATTCTAAAAAGTATCGTTTAATGCAGGATTTAGGTTCCCTGTTCAAAAGCCATTTGGCGAATGGTTCCCCCATCAGACGCTCAATCGCATCCCGCATGGGACGCGCTCCCATCTGTTGGGTATACCCATTACGAATGAGGTAGCCGATGGCCGAAGCGGTGACTCCGCAACTCACGTCAAAGCCTTTCCTGCCCGCGACAATTTCAAAATGGCGGGCCTCCTTGGTTGCAAGATCCTGCGCCACCATCCGCTGTGTTTCGTAGCTCAGAGATTGAAAGACTATCTTGTTTGTGAACCGCGCCATGGTTTCCGGCGAGAAGTAATTGGTGGCCGCCGCAGTGACGGTGCGTTCCACCATTTTATAAGGAACGCCCGTCATCTGGGCGGCGCTTGCACTGCCCAAATTCGATGTGAAGATGATATACCATTTGTCCAGTCGGCGGGTGACTCCATCCGTGCTGGTGGTGCGGGCCGCGTCAGTTGCTCCCAGGAACACTTTGGAGATTTTGGGGTGAGCCTTTTCAATTTCATCCA
>JAYUWQ010000702.1:0-3457 GCA_043753485.1 bacterium | reverse complement strand
CAGCAGCGGATCGACATGATTGGCCGCCAGAAATGCAGACCCGTTCAGACCGATCAGATTGGACCCATGGTAATTGCCATGCGGATTGGCGAGGCCTTTCGACTTGGCATTGAATTCATCGAAGCGCTCCGAAATCACCAGACCAAATTCCAGATGCACGTGGGCACGGCGCCGGTCGATCCCTGACCCGGTATAACCCAGCATGCCCAGCGGGTGTCCCCGCTCCACAGTTTGCCCTGCCACCGCGGAGATGCTTTTTAAATGGGCATACAAGCTGTAATAGACTCCCGTGGTGCCCACTTGGTGCAGCACCACCACGTAGTTCCCGTAATTGCTGGTACGCGAGGAACTTGTGATGTAGGCCACCACCCCATCCGCAATGGCCCGCACTTCATCCTGCGGCTCGCCCTTCGCATCACGCACCGCCGGGGCAATATCAATGCCCTCATGGAATTTGGTGAACACGGTCCCCTGCGCAGTCTGCCGGGGGTTCCGGACAAATCCATACGATCCGCCTTCCCACACCTGCACCTGCCCCTCCGGCGTGTAGCGGTCCACAAACATGAAAAACTGTTCCGGCTGGCTGCCAAAGATCGACTGGTTGTCCGTCGGCAGCGAAAACTCCAACAGGGGCTTCTGCAGCACCGGTGGCGGCAACAGCGGCTCCATTGGTTTGCCTGTCTGATCCGGAAGACCTTTCGTGGCCGCCTCCGGCACATTGGGCGCAGGAATAACCACCGGGGCTACTAACGCACCTTTCTCCCCCTCAGGAGCCGGATCCGGCTTTCTGGCGATCCAGAAAAAAAGCGCTGCCAACCCCACCAACACCAATACCGCGTTCCAACGACGCCATCCTTTTTCAGAACTCATGCCGCGGTGGATTACTGCTGGGGCGATTCCCCGCCGACCCGCTTCAGTTTGCGGCTCTTCTCAAAGGCCTTGAAATCCTCCTGCGTCAGCCCACTCCAGATGATAATGCGCCGGTCCCGCGGAGCCCGGTCGATCCGCACGGTATCCACCGGTCGGCCATTCACGATAATCCGCGCCAGCTTCCCCTGAAACGTGGAGCACATCACCTGCACCGCCCGCGATCCTTCATCATTCAAATACAAGGCGACGCCGTAGGTGATCCCATCCTCCGACAGAAAGGGGGTATATCCCGAAAAATGCCGTCCGCTCACTTCCGGCGAAATCCGGTACCACCGCGTCTCCCCGCCCTGCTCATCAGGCCGCACCATGCGTTGCCCTTCATCCTCCGCTCCTTCGGGATGGATCGCGATGAAAGGACCATTGTTCTTCGCCGCCGCCATCAGTCCCGCCGACAGCAAACCCATCACCAGCATTAAAATTCCAATCGTTCGTTTCATAGTCCCATCTTCGGGATGAACCAAAAAAATGCAAGCTCGCACCAAGGAGGGATGGCCCGTTTTTCGCTTTGATCTCTTTAATGAACGTCTCACCCACTCCCTGCGGCACCTGAGGATCCTTCCCCCATTCCCCCTCCCGAAATCTCTTGCCAATCCCCTCCCTTTAAGGAATCACCGACTGCATGACCGGCCCGCTCCTCACCGAAATGCTCCAGGCCCGGCAGCAGCGGCAGCCGCATTTTCTTGTGACCCTCGCCGCCACCCGCGGCTCGGTCCCCCGTCAGGCCGGCAGCAAGATGCTCCTCTATCCGGACGGCCGTAATTCCGGCACCATCGGCGGCGGGAAATTCGAATCCCTCGTCATCGCCGACGCCCTCGCCCTGCCCCGCCGGTCCCCGCCCCTCCTCCGCACCTATCCACTTCATGAGGCCTCCCCCGATTCATTCGGCGCCATCTGCGGAGGCGAGGTCACCGTGCTGATCGAGCCCCAGCTGCCCCCACCCGCCCTCACCCTCGTCGGAGCGGGCCATTGTTCCCGGGCCCTGGCCTCCCTCGCCGGCACCTGCGGCTGGCACGTCACCGTGGTGGATGACCGGCCCGCCCAGCTCCTTGACTTCCCGGCCCGGGAAATCATCACCACGCCCGCTCCGGATTATATCACCGCCCGCTCCTGGCAGGACGATGATGCCCTCGTGCTCATCAGCCATCACTATCAGGTCGACCGCGCCGCCCTCGCCGCCGCCCTGCGGCACCGCACCATGGCCTACCTCGGCATGATCGGCAGCCAGCGCAAGGTGCGCCGCGTCCTGACCGATCTCCTCGCCGACGGCTTCACCCCCGCCGATTTCCATAACCTCCGTGCCCCCCTCGGCCTCGACCTTGGCGCCGATCACCCCCACGAAATCGCCCTCAGCATCCTCGCCGAAATCCTGACCGTGTTCAACCAGACCAGCGGGCAACCCCTCGCCCTCGATTTTCATACCCTCACCGCAGTCCCTCCTCCGGCCTGACTCCACCGGTCACCCCGCCTTCTGTCCCATTTTCCACCATCCGCATGGACCTGAGCCTCACCCTGAATCACCACCCCTGGTGCGGTCCCCTCACCGATCCCAGCCTCACCCTTCTGCAATTCCTCCGCCGCGAAGGCCTCACCGGCGCCAAGGAAGGTTGTGCGGAAGGCGACTGCGGCGCCTGTGCCGTGGTCCTGCTCGATCACGACGCCCACGGCCAGCCCGTCTGGCGTTCCATCAATTCCTGCCTCGTCCCCGTCATCACCCTGCAAGGCCGCAGTCTCCTCACGGCGGAAGGCATCGGCTGCCCCGCCAAGCTCCATCCGGTGCAGCAGAGCATGATCCACCACCACGGTTCCCAATGCGGTTATTGCACCCCGGGTTTCATCTGTTCCCTCTATGAAGGCTGGCACCGCGCCGACCTTGTCACCCAGGCCCAGCTCACCGATCAACTGGCCGGCAACCTCTGCCGCTGCACCGGCTACCGCGCCATCCACGATGCCGCCTGCGAAGCCCTGCAGAACCGTCCCACCCCGGTCCCTTCCGCCGGCCCGGTCACCTTTTCGGCGCCCCCACCCAGCGCTCTGGAGACCCCGCTGCTCCACCGCCCTGCCACTCTGGCCGCCCTGCTGCAGCTCCGCGCCAGCCAGACGGACCTCCGCCTTGTCGCCGGGTCCACCGAGGTCGGCCTCGAGATCACCAAAATGTTCCGCACTTTCCCCGCCCTGCTCTCCCCCGATGCCGTGCCGGAACTCCATGTCCTCCAGCGCCACTCTGCCCATTGGGAAATCGGCGCCGCCGTCACCCTGACGAACATTGAGGATGCCATCGGCCCGGACTTCCCCTCCCTCGCCAAAATGTTATGGCTTTTCGGTTCCCGCCCCATCCGGAACCGCGCCACCCTCGGAGGCAATCTTGCCACCGCCTCCCCCATCGGCGACAGCGCCCCCGTCCTGCTCGCCCTCGGCGCCTCCCTCGTCCTGGCCAGTGTCCGCGGCACCCGCACCGTCGCCCTCGAGGAGTTCTTCACCGGCTACCGCCAGACCGTGCTCCAGCCTGACGAAATCATCACCACCATCC
>JAYUWQ010000701.1:0-3463 GCA_043753485.1 bacterium | reverse complement strand
CAGCTATGAGGCCGTCACGCCTGCGGGGCAAATCATCGCCACCACCCTCAATCAGCGCCCGGCCGCTGAGCCCTTGGTCCAGCTAGGCCGTTATCTGGATGCCGCGGCCTCGGCCGCGGCTGTCCTGAAGGGAAATCCGGGCAATACGCAAGCTCTGAAAGATTACAATTTCGCCGTCAGCCGGGCTGCCGAGGTGGTGGAGACTTCGGGAATGGAGCCTTGGAAGACTCCCGTGATTTGCCCCGGGGCCAACGGCTCATGGCGGTTTTCCTATAAACCTTCCCCCCGGCCGGACTTGAATCCCAGCCTCTACCGGGTTCAGCCCGCCGACCAGTTTGATTTCAAAGGCGAATTGGTCACGGAACGGAAACTGAAGAATGGACTGGGGGCTCCTCTGATCATCAACAGCAAGGGATTCGACCCGACCAAGTTTGACCGCTTTGCCCAAGGGAAACAGTTTTATTACGGCATGACGGCCGTTTTCGATTTCAAGGGACGCCGTTGCGAGGCTTCCCTTCTGGATCCTCTGGCCACGGAAACCGTCAACTTCGATGGGCATCCCTATCCACTGGCGGCGGATTTCACTGCTCCTCTGGCGCTCGCTCTGGCGGATCTGAAGCCGCGGAAGACCGAGGTGAAACGCATGTTCAAGCCTGAGGAATACAAGAACAGTGCCCGGTTGGCCCGGTTGGAACCCTACGACCCGAAGAAAATTCCGCTCCTTTGCATCCATGGGCTCGGCGACTCGCAGGCGACCTGGGCTCCGATGATCGAAACACTCCGGGCTGATGCCAACTTCAGGGCCAATTACCAGATCTGGTTCTTCAGTTACCCCACGGGATATCCTTATCCCATGATGGCGGCGGAATTGCGGGAGCAGTTGGATGCCATGGACAATCGTTATCCGGACCATAAACCGATGGTGGTGGTGGGGCACAGCATGGGCGGGATGATTGCCCGGACCTTGATCACTGACAGTCAGCTCCGGATCTGGAAGGCATTCTTTGAAACCCCTCCGGCCCGGACCCCGTTTTCCCCGGAGGCTCGCGAGATTGTCACCAAATCATTGATTTTCAAACACCGGCCTGAGATTGCCCGGGTCATCTTTGCGTCAGCCTCTCTCGGCGGGAGCGACATGGCCACCAGTTTCATGGGCCGCCTGGGGGCCGCGCTGATCGGCAATCCCGACGACGAACTCTCCGAAGTAGGGAAGGAGTTGGCGGTGCTTTCAAAGGCCCGGGCGGACGGACGGCAACTTAAAAAAGCGCCCAACAGCTTGGATACACTCGATCCGGATAATCGCTTTATCACCACCATCAACGGGATCCGGCCGGCCAAAGGAATCCCTTATCATTCGATCATGGGTGACCGTGGCAAGGGAGGGAATCTGAATCGCACCGAACCGCAGAGCACCGACGGCCTCGTGCCTTATTGGAGCAGCCATATCGATGGAGCCCGGAGCGAGCTGATCGTTCCGAGCAACCACTGGTCCAATCAGCATCCGCAGGCGATCGCCGAGGTGAAGCGCATCCTCATGCTGCATCTGAAAGCGACCAACCGGTAGCCAGGGCGCGCGCGGCCGGAGCGCACTTGCCCCCGGCCGCTTCGCTTTTTCCCAAACAGGCCCGGACCATCATGCCGCTCAACCAGCGCTTCCCGCTTACCCAAATCCCCCCCGTGCTCATGAAATTCCTCCGCTCCTTCAAGTCCCTTTGTCTCGCGCTTTGTCTCATACTGCCTGGCATGGCTTCAGCAGAGGACCCGGTCACGGAATTGATCAAAAAGGGTGATGTCTCCGACCAGAAATTTGCCCCGGCGGAAGCCTTGGCGTCCTATTTGCCCGCTGAGAAACTGGAACCGAAGAATGTCGGGCTGCTGCTTTGCATTGCCCGGCAGTATCGCCATCTGATGGCGGATGCGCCGGAGTTGGCGGATAAAATCAAATTTGCCAGTGTCGGGAAGACTTATGCCGCCCGGGCGGTGGCGCTCTCACCGAAGGAAGCCGAGGCCCACTTGTCGATGGCTCTCTCCCATGCAAAATTGGTCCCATTCCTTGATACCAAGGAAAAAATGGAAGCCTCCCGTCAGGTCAAAATCTCGGTGGATAAGGCGATCGCCCTGGATCCCGGCAAGGATTTGGCCTGGCATGTCCTCGGAACGTGGCATCAGCGCCTGGCCGACATCGGCATGGTCAAGCGGGCCATGGCCAAGCTCGTTTATGGGGAACTGCCGGCCGCTTCCAATGAGGAAGCCGTCCACTGTTTTCAAAAGGCCATCCAGCTGAACCCCGGCCGCCTGATCCATCATATAGAACTGGGCCGGACCTATGCGCAAATGGGGAAGGCGATGGAAGCCCGCCAATGTATCAATAAAGGACTGGCCATGCCCAATACCGGCAAGGACGATCCGGAGGTCAAGGCCCGGGGCCGCACCACTCTGGCCGATCTTTAAGGGGCCGGAAGGGTCCGTTCCTCCCGTCAGACCGGAGGAAATACGGAATTTGTCCTTGTTCCAGCAAGCTATTTGCCACAGAAGTGCGCCCCCGCCCAGGCGGTGCCATTTTATGCAAAAAGAAGCAGTAGCAATCATAGGAATCGGTTGTCGGTTCCCCGGCGGAGTCACCGATATCGAATCATTCTGGCAGCTGCTGGCCGAGGGGCGCGACGTGGTTACCGAGGTGCCGGCCGACCGATGGAACGTGGAGCGCTTTTACGATGCCGAACCCGGCCTGGCCGGCAAGTCCATCGCCAAGCGGGGCGGGTTTCTGGACCAGATTGATCAATTCGATCCCCAATTTTTTGGCATTTCCCCCCGCGAGGCTCCGTATATCGACCCCCAGCAGCGTCTCATGCTGGAAACCGCCTGGGAAGCCTTGGAAGATGCCGGTGTCGTCCTGGACCTGGAGCGCGGCACGGACATCGGGGTCTTTGTCGGGGTCTCCCACAACGACTACCAGAACATTCAGGGGGGAGGAACCGACCGCGCCGGGATCAGTGCTCATTCGCCCACCGGGAGTGCCCACAGCATTGCGGCCAACCGCATTTCCTACAGCCTTAATTTGAAGGGCCCCAGCATGTCGATGGACACGGCCTGCTCGTCGGCGCTGACCGCAGTGCATGTCGCCTGCGAACAACTCCGGACGGGGCGCTGCGCCATGGCGCTGGCCGGGGGTGTCACCGTGATCATCACGCCGGATGGGTTTATTGGATTTTCCCAAGCGGGAATGCTGTCACCCGATGGCAAATGCAAGGCGTTCGACGCCGCCGCCAACGGGTTTGTGCGGGCGGAAGGCGCGGGCGTGGTTTTGCTGAAACTACTGTCCCAGGCCATGGCGGATGGAGATCCGATCCAAGGGGTGATCCTCGGGACGGCCTTGAATCAGGACGGACATACCAATGGCATCTCTCTGCCCAGTCCTGAAGCCCAGGCGCAACTGGTGCGGGACGCCTGTGCCGATGCCGGC
>JAYUWQ010000700.1:0-3465 GCA_043753485.1 bacterium | reverse complement strand
CCTCTGGTTTGCCGGGCACGATGGCGCGGGCTCCGCTTTTCAACTCGCCGGTGGCGCCCTCGAAGGTGTCGAGGCGCAGGCCGGCCTCACGTTTGGCTCCATCCGGACCATGGCAGGCATAACAACGGTCGGAGAGGATCGGGCGGACCTCCCGGTTGAAGTCAACGGCCCCACCGCTCCCGCCGGCAAGGGAATGGAGGAGAAAGGAGCAGGCGAGGGTCAGGGAAACGGGGCGCATGGGGGAGGTATTCCAAGTAATGAATCGTGACTCCATCCCTACAGAAACGGGCGCAGCCGTCTTTCAGACGGGTGGATGCCTTGGTGCAGGGGCAATGATGGCCCCGGATTTTGCCCGGGACCGTGGTTGGATCATGATGGCCGTCCGGTGCGGGACAAGGCAAATCAGACACCGCCAGATTCAATTTGGCGGGAGTCCGTCTTCATGGGCACTCCTTTTGGCTGCGGGGAACCTCAGGCGCGGTAGCTGCCCAGCAGGCCGGGAACTTTGTCGGCCGTGACGGCTTCGTGGAAGTCGTCATTCACCATGCAAACCGGTCCCGAACCGCAGGAGGCGAGACATTCGGCGAATTCAATGCTGAATTTCCCATCTGGACTGAGGGCAATCGGATGATGATGGTCGGTATGCGAGCGGTCGATGCCGGTGGCTTGGCATAGGTTTTCCATCAAGTCGTAGCTGCCGGCCATGGCACAGGAAAGGGTGCGGCAGACCCGGATATGGAACTTGCCGGGGGCCGATTGGCGGAAACCGGGGTAAAAAGTGACCACCTCGAGGACTTGGATGGGTTCCAGACCGAGTTTGGCGGCGACCCAGTTGACCGCTTCAGGTTGGATATATCCAAATTGGTGCTGGAACAGATGCAGCAGGGGCAGGACCGCACTCCGGGCTGAGACGGGATAGTGGGTAATCACTTCGTCAATTTTGGCCAACAGCTCAGGAGGAAGGGTCATGGATCGGGGCGGCAAAATCAGTCTCCTGATGTATCAAACGGTGGAGCAGGAGCGGCAAGGCGATTTTGTGAAATTTTTCACAAGCAGGCAGCTGGTGCTTTTTGACGGCATCGGACGGTCGTGAAATCAGAAATTGGTTTGGAAAGATTTAATAAAAAGACTGGAGATTACGGTAATTATAATTTAGATTTGATCTGCTGACGTTTAATCCTTTGACTCTTTGACTATGATTTTCCGAACTTTTCGTTGGGTGGCCGCCCGTTTGGGTGGGCGGGCCGCCTCGTGCCGTAATCTCCACGAAACCAGGAAGCAGCCGCTCCGTGGCATTTCCCTGGGGGTGGCGGTCATCGGGACGTGGGCATGGACGGGGACAGTGATGGCGGGAGCGATCGGAAATCTGGTGTTCCGGGATATGAATGCGAACCGGTATTACGATCCGGTCGGAGGCGATCTGCCGGTGGCGGGAGTCACTCTGCATTTGTATACGGAGGGCTCGGTTCCTGGGACGGATCAGCCAGTGGCGGTGCAGACCACCGATGCCAACGGGCACTATCTTTTCAGCGGACAGCCGGACGGCAATTATTTTGTCTTTGTTATCCCCACGGCCTTCACCTCGGGCGGGGCTCTGATGAATACCCGTTCGGTGCCCGGCACCTATGGCGCCGCCAACTCGGATGATGACGCCGGGGAGAATGGCATTGATTCAAATCTGCCGACCTCCCAGGGCGTGCGGTCCGGGCTGATCCTGCTCCGGGCCGGGCAGGCGCCCGTTTCCAGTGGGACGGAAACGGGAGACAACAACGAAAGTGATGATGGCGCCGACAGTGACACGGATCTGACGGTGGATTTTGGTTTCGAGGGTTTCACGACCCGTGTGGGGGATTTCGTGTGGCATGACTTGAACCGGAATGGGCTGCAGGACCCGGGCGAACCGGGCATGGCCAACGTGCCGGTCCAGCTGTTCAGCGGCGGTGAAATCTTCATCGAGTCCACCACCACTGCGTCCGACGGCTATTACACCTTCAGCGGTCTGAGCACGGGGTCCTATTATGTGCAGTTTCCGCTTTCTGTCTTCCCGATGGTCTTGACCACAGCGGAACTGGACCCGGCTGATTTGCTCGACAGCGATGCTTCGGTGAACACCGGACGAACCCCGGTTTTTACGATCAGCAATCTGGAGCGCCGCACCCAGCATGACGCGGGTTATGTGGTGGACCGTCCGGATATCGGGAATTTCGTTTTTGATGACCGGAATGAGGATGGCGTGCAGGGCGCGGGGGAAAACGGGATCGAGGGCGTTCCGGTGGAATTATACGCTGCGGGAGGGGGCGCTCCGGTGGCGGTGACGGCTTCCGATGTGTCAGGTTTCTACCAGTTTGCCTCGGTGGAGCCTGGCGATTATTACCTTCATTTTCCAGCCACCGGCAGCAACGGCTGGGTGCTTTCGCCCGCCGACCAGTCCAACGATGATCTGAATGACAGTGATCCGGACCCGGCGACGGGAAATACGCCGGTATTCACTGCCGAGGCCGGGCTGGATGATCAGACCCGGGATGCTGGCTATCATTCTCCCCCCGCCTCCATCGGGGGATTGGCGTGGCATGACGTCAATAAAGACGGCATCCGCGGTCCGGCTGAGCCGGTATTGCCGGGCGTGGCGGTATCCCTGGTGGACGGGAACACCAATCTGGTGGTCGCCAGTACCGTGACCGGGGCCCTTGGGGACTATCAGTTCACTGGCCTGGCGGCCCAGCCATGGAGTGTGGAATTCCCCGCCCTGGCCGGCGCGGATTTGCGTTATCAGTTGACCATTCAGGGAGCGGGCACGGACCGGGCCCTGGACAGCGACGCGTCCGTGTCTGATGGGCGGACGGTGCAGGTCAGTCCGGTTGACGGGGAACGGGTGGTACTGGATGCCGGTTACCGGAACGTGCGGCTGGGACTGGGGAACGGCGTCTTCAAGGATTCCAACAAAGATGGCAATTTCGATCTGGGGGAAGGGGTCAGCGGCGTGAAGGTCCAGCTTTTCCCGGCCTCGGCTGAACCCATGACAGATCTTCCGCAGGCGGTCACCACCACTTCATCCACCGGAGTCTACACTTTCTTCGATCTGGTGCCGGGGCAGTATTTTGTGAGGATTCCTCCGTCCGAATTCGCTCCCGGAGCGCCGTTGTCGGGCTGGATCTCCCTGACGGGCGATGGAGTGGACAATGGGGTGGACGATAATATCGGGGAAAACGGCAACGACATGCCGTATCCCGCCGGCAGCGGCATCCGCAGCAACGTGGTGCTCCTCAGCACCGGGGAGGAGCCGGTCTCCACTTCCGGTACTGAAAACGGACGTGAGCGCACTGCTGACGATGCCGACGATAGCAATATCGACCTCACGGTGGACTTCGGGTTCACCACCGGCATGACGCTGGGCAACCTGGTCTATGCGGACGCCAGCCGGAACGGCGGGTACAACGCTGGAGAAGGCGTGGCGGGTGCCACGGT
>JAYUWQ010000699.1:0-3476 GCA_043753485.1 bacterium | reverse complement strand
GCCAAACCCGGAAGTGCCGCCTCCGTGCCATGCGCTGCGAGCAGCGCAGCCAAAGCAACAGTGCCGGGTGCTACGATGCCGCGGCGGGCAAACTGCACGCGCAGCTTCTCCAGTGCGCGGGTCACACGCTTGCGCGCCGCTTCTTCCGTGATGCCCAGCGCGACCCCCACACTGCGCAGGTCGCGCGTTTCAAAGAAGCGCAGCATCAGGGCCGTGCGCTCCGGTGTCGGCAATCGGTCCAGCGCATCGTCCAGCAGCGGCGCCAGTTCACGCCATGCTGCTTCGTCTTCAGAGCGGGTATCAATCTCTATCATCATGGCGGCAGCGGCTTCGCGTTTTTGGCGGCGCGTCTCGCCGCGGATGAGCAGGGCAGCCTGCGTGCAGGTCACGCGGTGCAGCCATGCGCTGAGCACCGTGTCTGGACGCAGCGCCGCAGCCCGGCGCGCCAGTTCAGTGAAGACCGCCTGCGCCACGTCGGCAGCCAATGCTTCATTTCCATTCAGCCTCCGCCGCGCCGCAGCATGGACCATGCCCGCATGGCGCTCCACCAGCGCACGAAAGGCCACCTCCGATCCCTCACGGGTGTATCGGCGGAGCAGTGCTGGTGTATCGGTGTCATCGTGCATCACCCATGAATTGCCTCACCCCGGCAAATCCGGACAGAGAAATTATTCGGCTTTCTCCCGGCTCCCGCGCACAACATCCATCTTCCGCCTGCTCGCGGGGTTGGCCACGGCCCACACCTCGCAGCGCACCTTTCTGCTGCCCGTGCAAGGCCGCTATCGCCCGTGCCGTGCCGCACCTCGCCGCCTTCTACCGGGAGCCGGTGCGGCTGGAAGAGGTGCTATCTCTACTCGCCCCGGCTCCGCCCGGCATTATTAACAGCATTCAACCGCAATTGCTGAGGACAACGGCGAAGCCTCTGAAACGCCTGATGATACCCGAGACGGCTGGATTCGTGGCGAAAAGCTTCGTTGTCGCGGCTCTATTCACTCCGACACGTGGGCTGGAACCGGCGCCCAACTCGCCGAAATGGAACACCTCATCATTTTTCCGGTGAACGGTTGGTGACGGCTCCGCGCCCAGCACAAAAAATACAACAACAGAATCCGCTACTTGCCCGTCGTAAGCTTGGAAAGCGTTGGAACAGATCTTGACATTTTCACGCCAATCGAGGCGAACGTGAATGTCAATTCCGTCTAACGTTGAATGCGGCAAAAGCAGAGGTCACGGAGTGGCGTGGAGGAAAATCCCGCATTTGCCGCCCGGTCAAAATCACGCCAGTTTTTTCTCCCAGAACAGGGCTTTGCCGAGGGACGGGTCCAGTTGATAGCCCTCGAAGCCGAGGGAGCGGTAGGCGGCCTGGGCGATGGTGTTTCCTTCGAGGACTTCCAGGGTGAGCTTGCAGCAGCCCAGGCGCACGGCCATTTCCTCCACGGCGGCGAGGAGGCGTTTGGAGAGACCCTGTCCACGGTATTTTTGCGCGACGACCACATCGTGGATGTTGAGCAGGGGGCGGCATTGGAAGGTGGAGAAACCTTCGAAGGAGATGACGAGTCCGGCGGGTTCATCGCCGTCCATGGCCAGCATGACATGCGCGGTGGGGCGGGCGGCGAGAGCGGCGGGGAGGTTTTGTTTTACCGCCGCCGACAGGCCCTGGCCACCGCCGTTGATGCCGCTGGCATAGCTGTCCAGAAGATTCACGAGGGCCCTGGCGTCGATGGGGTCCGAGGGGTCGGCCTCAAAAATAGTGATGTTCATGCTGCCCCGTAGCACAGGCGGGCGGAAATGCCCTGTCAGGCTTTGAGGATGAATTCCGGTTCCCTCCAAATTTTTGTGTCTGGTTCCGGATCTGCGCGGCAGTGTAGGAAGTGATGAGCGATTTCCATGACAGTTCCCTCCCGCCTGCGGGCGTTGTTTCTCTGTCGGACATCACCTTATTGCGCCAATACGTGACCGATGCGGATCAGCAGGCGTTTGCCACTCTGGTGCGGCGGCACTCCGGTTGGGTGATTTCCACGGCTCTGCGGCGGTGTGGGCGGCCGGAGTTGGCACAGGAGTCCGCGCAGAATGTATTTCTGGCGCTGGCCCGCAAGGCTCCACGCCTGCTGTCCTCACCAGGTCTGGCTCCCTGGTTGCACCGGGCAGCGGTGCTGGAAACCGCAGCGCTGCTCCGCAGGGAATCCCGCTATCGCGAGGCTATGAAACGACATCAGGACGAATCCGCACTCCATGAATCCGGGGACGGCGCCTCCGACGCCTGGAAGGCGATGCGGGATCAGGTGGACGAGGCGCTGAATTCCCTGTCAGGGGCCGACCGTGATGTTCTGATCAGGCATCATGTCGAAGGGCAGACTTTCCCGGAAATCGCCCGGAATCTGGGGGCGACCGAGGCGGCGGCGCAGCGGAGGGGCCACCGGGCTTTGGAAAAGCTAACGGCGCGCCTGCAACGGAGCGGCGTGGCCGTGCCAGTGGGAGTATTGGGGGCGGCCATGGCTTCCGGGATGAGGGCCGAGGCTGCTCAGGCACCCTCGCTGGGTTCCAGTATTCTGCACACTATTGCGGCGGGCGGTTCTCCGGCAATCGCTCCGGCGGGCCCCCCTTTTTCCATTTCCGCCTTGGTGGCGTCCCCCGCCATGCTGGCCGCCATCGTTTTGGTATCCGCCGGCGTGCCGGTTTGGTGGGGCACGACCATCCAGGCGCGGACGCTCCCGCAGGCAGACCGTCCTATCCCAGCAGGCCAAGCGCGCACAGACTCCGCTTTTCCCAACATGATGGCCGCCCCTATCACGGCGGATTCCAAACTGACATTTTTACGTCAGGCTTTGGAACAACTGCGGAATGAACCGTCCTCCGGGGAACCAACGAAACTGGGGCTGCAGTTGAGGAAATACATGCTGGGCCTGACGGCGGAGGAACTTGAACCCGTGGGCAAACTGCTTGGCGAAGTGCCGGGTTATGAAGGGGAGTTCCCGGCGATCCTTGGTGCCTTCAGCACGCGCCTGGCTCAACTAAATTCCCCTCTGGCGCTGGAACTCCTGGGTTCCGGCAAGGAAAAGGGCGATGGCAAGGACGGAGGGATCCGCTTCAGCCGGACAGCACTCATTGATGTGCTGTCACGGGGGCAGCATTTGCCGGAGGTTCTGCGGATTTGCGGCAAGGACAAAGATCTGAATATGAAGCTGATCCGCGGGTGGGCGGCACATGATGGGCCGGCAGCGGGGGCCCATGCGGAGAAGTTGCTGACGGAATCTCCCGGTCAGTTCGACCGGTCCACGTATCTGTGGCCGTGGCTCAGTCATGAACCGGCGGGTGCCGTAAAATGGCTGGATGCGAATGCCGAAGCAAAACCCGCAATTTATGAGAGGGCGGATGGGTTGTTTGGGACCCTCGGCTACTGGGCTGTGAAGCAAATGCCGACTCCTCAAGCGGTGGAACTGACGCTGGGATTGCGCGACCCCGTTGTCAGGAATGAG
>JAYUWQ010000698.1:0-3477 GCA_043753485.1 bacterium | reverse complement strand
CTTGCTGGCGCTGGTGCTGCTGGGGGCGCTGGTGATGGCCTTTACCCCGTGGCGGGGGAAGCCTTGGGTGCGGCGGGGCTGGCAGGCCGTGCTGATTGGTTATGTCGGGTTGGTCAGCCACGATTTGTTGTCGCTGGGGCTGTTGACGGGCTGGGCCGCCCATGGGCCGGCATGGCGCCATGCTCCGGGCCTGGTGCTGCTGGGGGCGGCCGCCCTGCTGATTCCGTGGGCGACCGGGCGGCAGCTGTATTGTCATCAGATTTGTCCGCACGGGGCCGCGCAACTCTGGCTGGGGCGCCTCACCAAACGGAAAATCAGCGTGCCGCGGAAGCTGGGATCCTGGTTGGAACGGGTGCCGGGGGTCCTGCTCCTCATCGCGCTGGCGGCGGCTTTTCATGTGATCCCGGTGGAGGTGGCCCATCTGGAGCCATTTGATGCCTGGGCATGGCGGGCCGCCGGTCTGGGTGTGTTGTTGCTGGCTGCCGCGGGTCTGTTGGCGTCGGTGTGGATTCCTCAGGCTTATTGCCGTTATGGATGTCCGACGGGAGCTTTGCTGAAGTGGGTGCGCACCGCCGGACCGGCCGACCGCTTCAGCCGCCGTGACGCCTTGGCGCTGGCCTGTGTTATCGCGGCGGCCGGGTGGGGTTATGTTTCACGCAACAATCCGACCGTGGCCGCGGCCGGGGTGGCGGAGGCGCCCGTCGGCTACCGGCACGTTTCCGGGCGCACCATGGGCACCACGTGGTCGCTGAAAGTCAGGCACTCCCCGTTGGATGGCGCGAATTGCCGGCAGGGCATCCAAGCCGGACTGGATCGTGTGGAAAACCTGCTCTCCACATGGCGGAACGACACGCTGGTGGCCCGCTTCAACCAGGCCGCCACCACGGAAAGGCAACCGCTTCCTGACGAAATCATGCAGCTGCTCCGTCATGGCCAGCAGTTGTCCCGGCTCACCGGAGGCGCCTATGATTTGACGGTTGGTCCCTTGGTCCGGGCATGGGGTTATGGACCGCCGCCGCGGCCGGCCCAGCCACCGGACGCTGAACAAATCCGGGCGCTCCTGACCCTGACAGATTGGAACAAACTCACGCTCTTTCCGGATGGTGCGGCACGGGCGCATCCCCGGCTCGAAATCGATCTGACTTCCCTCGCGGAGGGATGGGCCCTGGATGAAGCGGCGCGGTGGCTGGCAGGGCAGGGGATTGCGGATTATCTGTTGGAAGTGGGCGGGGAACTCCGCTCCGCGGGGGACTGGCCGGTCGCGGTCGAGCTCCCGGCCGAATCCCTGATGCTGAAGTCGCGCAGTCTTTCCACCAGCGGCACTTACCGGCAATTCCGGCCCGGCAAGGAACCGAACCACCATTTGATCGACCCCCGCACGGGATACCCGGTGGCGCATCGCACCGTGACCGTCAGTGTGCTGGCGGCGGACAGTCTGACGGCGGACAGTTGGGCGACGGGCCTCAATGTGCTCGGCGTGGCGGAGGGGTTGCCGCTCGCCAACCGGCTGGGTTTGGCGGCCCGTTTTGTGACGGAGGAAGCCCGGGGGCATCTGAGGATCACACGGTCGGACGCATGGGACGAAGGAAATCGGCCCCTGCCTTTGGTCGCCCGGTGAACGGGCCGTGAATGCTACGACCCAGGGCGCGGGCGGTCTCCCCGGAAAAAGCGTGGCTGACACCGACCGGATTTGCAGGAAATGTTTTGCCTGTGGTTTCGTTTCCTCCAGTATGGCCGTGCTCTTTGGGAAACTGAAGACAATGCCTTCATGACGGTGGGGCGTGGTTTCCACCCCAGTCCGATCCTTCCCTGATTTTAGTGCCTCCTGCTCATCCCTATGAAACCTGCCCTTTCCCTGGCTCTCACCTTGGTCCTTTCCCACTTCCCTTCTACTGCAGCAGCGGCCCCCCCCGTATGGATCGAAGCGGAATCCTTCACCCATCACGGCGGCTGGGTGCTGGATACCCAGTTCATCGATATCATGGGCAGCGCCTACCTGATGGCGCATGGGATGGGACAACCCGTCAAGGATGCCACCACCACGGTGAACGTCCCCGCCGCCGGTCCTTACCGGGTTTGGGTGAGGACCAAAAATTGGGTCGGACCATGGAATGCGCCGGGTTCGCCCGGCCGGTTCCGCCTCGCGGTCGACGGCAAAGCGCTGGACCCAGAATTCGGGGCCACCGGCCACGACTGGCGTTGGGAGGATGGCGGCACGGTGCAGGCCGCCGGGACCACCCTGGAGTTGGCTCTGAAGGACCTGACTGGATTCGATGGCCGATTGGATGCGTTGATTCTGGCTTCGGACCCGGCCTTCCGCCCTTCGGATGACTTCAAGGAAACCGCGCAACTCCGCCGCACCCTGCGGCAACTGCCGGAAGTGGCCCCGGAGACGGTGGAGTATGACCTGGTGGTGGTCGGTGGCGGGTATGCCGGACTCGGCGCGGCCATCAGCGGGGCACGTCAGGGACTGAAGGTCGCCCTGCTGCAAAACCGACCGGTGCTGGGGGGCAATGGCAGCAGTGAAATTCAAGTGTGGGCCCAGGGCGGGACCCAGCGCGGACTGTTCCCCAATCTGGGAGATATCGTGGAGGAATTTGCCGACCGCGCAGGCAACAGCCCGGCGGCTTCCCCCGCGGAATTCAATGACCAGCTGAAGGAAAAAGTCGTCCGAGCGGAACCGAACCTGACACTTTTTCTGAACACCCATGTTTACCGGGTGGAACTGGCGGAAGCCGCCCGGCCCGGCTACCGGATCAGCCTGCGCAGTGTCACCGGCCTGGATGTGAAAACCGGGAAGGAAACGCGCTTCCGCGGCAAGTTGTTCAGCGACTGCACCGGCCATGCCACGGTGGGGGCGCTCGCCGGGGCGTCCCAGATGATGGAGGAAAAAGGCCGCATGGGCATGAGCAACATGTGGGTGATGAAAAAAACAACCCAGCCCCGCCCGTGGCCGGAAACGCCATGGGCCTTGCCCTTGGGGTTGGAAGATTTTCCTCATCCCAAAGCGATGGTCACCACCGGCACGCGCGGGAAACCGGACTGGTTCGCCCCCGGTTTCACGCCGGTGGAAACCAAAGGCGACTTCCTGCATGGGGAGTGGTTCTGGGAGAGCGGATTCGATCAGGATCCTATCAATGGTCTGGAACGGATCCGGGATTGGAATTTCCGGGCGGTCTACGGAGCCGTCACGACTTTGAAACGCGATGCCGCTGATCCTTATGCGGGTTATGATTTGTCCTGGCTGGCCTTCATCGGAGGCCCACGCGAATCCCGCCGCCTCGTGGGGGACCTGATCCTGACCGGGGAGGAAATGGTCAAGGGTATCGTCCATCCTGACGCCTGTGTGCCCACCACGTGGGACCAGGACCTGCATTATCCCAAGGAACAGTATGCCAAGAAATACTCTGACAATCCCTTCATCAGCCGCGCGGAGTTCGGCAAACACACCGACCGGAAAAATGGTTATCCCGTGCC
>JAYUWQ010000697.1:0-9093 GCA_043753485.1 bacterium | reverse complement strand
ACTGGGCACCGGTCACGATCACATTGGCCATAGCTGGATAAAAAATTGAATGCCTGAAAATGAAGCGGGGCAACGTGGTGTTGCCCCGGTTCGGATGGGATGGGCCGGACGCGGACGCCCGGCGCTGGGAAAATCAAAGAGTGAAGGCGGACATGGCGGCCGCAGCGAGACAGAGCACGAGACCGAGGATGCCGGCGAACTTGAGGGCGTTGCCCATGGAATCCTTGGGTTTCGACTTCTTTTTAAACGGGGATTCATTGCCGAAATCGGAGGGGGCTCCGGCACCTTGATCGAGTAGGGTAGTTTCTGCGCTCACGGGGTGCAGTTATCCGGATACGGCAGGGGATGTAAAGCGCATTTTGCCCTGGACCGCACATCCCTCTCACCGGGTGATGATGCGCGCGCCGCGCCGCCAGGTGAAGTAGGAGTAGACCCACTGAAGGAAAACGGCGAGGCGGTTCCGGAAACCGACGAGGAAGAGCAGGTGGATGAAAAGCCACATCAGCCAAGCCGGGAAACCCCGGAATTTCAGGCCAAAAGCGGCGGCGACAGCACTGCTCCGGCCAATCGTGGCCATGCTGCCCTTGTCCAGATAAGCGAAGGCGGCGCGCTCCTGCGGGGCCACAAAACTCTCCCGGTGCAGCACCTCGGAAAGGATCACCCGGCCGACATGGCGGCCCATTTGGGTGGCGGCGGGGGCGACGCCGGGAACTTTTACCCCATTTTTGTCCGTCAGCGTGACCATGTCCCCCACCGCGAAAACTTCGGGATACCCCGGCAGGCTGGCATCCGGCTGTACCAGCAACCGGCCCGCCCGGTCCTGCGGCACTGGCAGGGATTTCGTCAGCGGATTCCCTTCCACCCCGGCAGCCCAGATAATGTTTTCGGCGGCGAGGTGTTCCCCGTTCACCTCCACTACCCCCGGCCCGATGTGGTTCACCATGGTCTGGAGGCGGACCTGCACCCCCATTTTGCCCAACCGTTGGCGGGCATATTCGGACAAATCGTCCGCAAACATCGGAAGCAGGCGTGGGCCGGCTTCGATCAGAATCACATGGGCCTCCTCCGGCCGGATGTGGCGGAAATCCTCGGCCAGCACTTTGCGTGACAATTCCGACAAAGCGCCGGCCATTTCCACGCCGGTGGGGCCGCCCCCGACCACCACCATCGTCATCAGCCGGGTGCGCTCAGCTTCATCGGTGCTGGCTTCAGCCCGCTCAAAAGCCCGCAACACCTGCGACCGGATGCGCGTGGCATCGTCGAGGTTTTTCAGGCCCGGAGCATGGGCTGCCCAGTCGTCGTGGCCAAAGTAACCGGTGCGCACCCCCATCGCGAGCACGAGGTAGTCATAGGGGAGGATCTGCTTTTTCAGGGTGACCTGCTTCGCGGCGACATCGATGCCGGTGACCTCATCCATCAGCACGGCGGCATTTTCCTGATCCCGCAGCAGCATCCGGATCGGCTGGGCGATTTCCGGAGCTGACAAGCCGGCGGTGGCGACCTGATAGAGCAGCGGCTGGAAGAGGTGGTGGTTCTCCCGGTCCACCAGCGTCACGGCAAAGCGGCGGTCCTTCAGGGTGCGGGCGCATTCCAGTCCCCCGAAGCCGCCGCCGATGATAACCACGCGCAGGGGCCGCTCCATTTCGTCCGGTTGTTTCATCGGCAAATGAGCCCCAGTGCCCGCTCTCATGCAAGCGCCGGTGCATTAACACGTTCCCCGGGAAAAAGTCAGGGAGTCCCTATCTTCAAACGGTAGAAGACCGGAGCTGCGGCTGCGGGGAATTCCCATTCCAGCATTTCCAGCGCGTTTGTCAGCGGAGCGGCCTGAAAGGTCACGCCCGTCGCTTGCCAGTTCTGCAGGGAACTCCCCGATTCAACGGTCCAAATGGTATTTACCAGCCCGGCGCGCCGCTGGGCATTCAGCCGCAGGGGATTGGTGGAAACGATGCCGAGCGGAGCCGCTTCCCGGGCTCCGGGCCGGTGGGGGTCGGTGCCAATCGCATACTCGGCAAAGTTATTCAGTCCATCGCCATCAGGATCGGCCATGGCTGCCGCGTCGGTTCCACCCGTGGGAAAATAACGGAACTGGAAAGCAGCGAAGGAAGTCACCCCCGACCCGCCGGAATCAAGACTGGCGTGCCAACTGGAAGCCTGGGAAGGATTTCCACCGCTATAAAGCAGGGATTTCCCGGCATCCGCGGCCACCGGCCAGGGAAGGTTGTCGTCGTAGGTCAAATCCGCCAGAGGCATGTTGCCGGAATCAACCAGCACCACATGCTCCCCGCCATCATCGAGGGCTCCGGTGAAGGCTCCGATAATCGGGTAGAGATTCCCATAACGGAAGGTATGGGCGGCCGCATTTCCGACCACCACGGCACTTTGTCCGGGGGCCAGCCAACTCAGGAGATCCAGGGTTTTGGTGAAGGTGACGCCAGTGGAAAAACGGATCCCGGTCAGATTGAGCGGCTCGTTGCCCGTATTGGTCAGCCGGATGAATTCAAAATCATTGGCCTCAACAAAGCCAGCCGCCACCTCCGCGGCAGCCGGAGCCTCAGGATGGTACAGGATTTCGGTGATAACCAGATTTGAAGCGGTGGGGGAAACGGCCCCGGGCAGGTAAACATCGCGGCGTGGGGCGCTCCAGCCCGTGCCATTCGGCACCGTTCCGGTGCCCCCGCCGCCCGTGGTGGGGGGATCGCTCGGAATCACCGGATTCAGCGTGCGCGAGGTGATCACCACCTGGCCCGTGATGGTGACCGGACTGGTGTAGAGCTGGGCCGTCGCGGCCAGCGGCGGCACGTAAGCAGGGGGCGGGGTGAGCAGCACGAGACGTGCCCCATAAAGCGCGTCATTGCTGGAAGCACTGGAGTTCAGCCCCTGGATGGCCAGCAGATTGGTGCCTGCCTTCAGCAGATGGGCGGAGCCGCTGATCGAGTAGCTGGTCCATTCGTAGGCGTCCTTGTCCAGCCGCACGAGGGTCGACGCGGAATTCCAGGCCGGAGTGACAGGCGCGCGGTCACGGGCGACTTCCACTCCGTTCAGATAAGCGGTAAATCCATCATCACTGCGGATCTGCAGGGTCAGGGCCGCAGGCGGCGCGATGGAGGCAATCTGCTCCGCCGTCAGAACCACGGGCAGACGGAGATAGCAGGTCGCGTTGTTGCCCAGCATGGTATTGGCCGGGGTCAGCGGAGCCACCGGATTCAATATCGTGTTGAAGCGCACCCCGATGGCCGGCAGAAAGTTCACTTGGGGGGACGGTGCGGTCAGATCATCATAACCGACTCCATTTGGACTTCCCGGCGCATTGGCCCTCCAAGTGTAGTCATCGAAATCATCAACAAAATTGCTGTTCCCATTCAGGTCCGCGCCCCGCCAATCTGTCCCGATATCCTGGTCAGGCACGATGGTGCGCACCGGCGAAATCTCCGGCAGCAGGGTAGTGACCACCGGCACCCCGCCAACCGGATAACGTTCGGTGGCAAGAGGTCTCGGGTCGGTGCCATCGGTCGTGAAATAGATTTGCACTCCGGGCAAGGCGGTGCTGGGAGAAGACAGGCTGGTCACGCTGCCAGGAGCCACGACACCCGGGGCTGGACTGGAAACAACCGGACGCATGAACTGCCCATCCATGAAGCCCAAGCGCTGGTTCCACCATGTTTTCAGATAGGCGATTTCCCCCGCCCAGGTGCCATTGGTACCGGGGGTGTTGGTATTGGCCCCCCGCGGAGGCATGGCAGTCCAGCGCTGCAAATTCCGGCTCACCGGCGTACTGGCGCCCCCGGCCGCGAGCGGGGCGGTGAGTTCATCCATCACCGCCCGGACATGACTGGTTGAAAGGGCCGACTGCCGCAGCACATCCAACCGGTCCACCCACTGCTGCCAGAAGTTGGGATCCTGGAACATTTCGTTATACCATTTATAATGGAAGAAATCGGTCCCGAAATCCCCCCCGGAAGCCCCCCCCGACCAGGTCAACGGACCATTCTCCCGGGAATCCACCGATCCCATCGCCCGGTCAAAATCCCAAACCGGTCCTGCCGTCCATTTTCCTGAACGGGACTTATGCCAGTAAGCACTGAGACGCAGCGCATCGAGGTTCCTCGCCGCAGTATTCAGAATGTGATTGTCCACCGTGGGAATGACCTCCAGATATTTGGCATAGCCATTTACCGGATCGAGAAAATTGGAGGCATTCATGGCAGCCCACATCGCATTCAGGTTATTGGTCACCCATGTTTTCTGCGCCGGGGTGACCACTTGTTCCGGCACCGTGGAATTCTCCTTCGGGTCCACCCAGACCAGCCCGACGGTACCGACTCCATTGGTGTAACCTCCCGCCGCGAGTCCGGTATCCGTGCCGGTGCGGTCCACCTTGAGCAGATAACCTCCCTGCACGGCCGGCACGGTGTTGTCGGCGGTGGTGATTTTTTCGATATCCACCCGCGCATCCCCCCGGGTGACCCGTTCCTGCAGGCTGTAGACGCCAAAGTAGTCAGCCGTGGAATTGATGTTGCCATTCACAGTGGCATCCATGGTACTGTGAAAGTGCTCCACCAGTTTGGTGCGCGGCGCGTAGCGCCCGGCATCGTTGCTGAGCCGGTAGATCAGGTCATTGTGAATCAGCGTGCGGTCGAATTCATAGGGAGCATGCAACACCCAGTCGGAATCGGAAGGCATCCCCAGCAGGGGAAGGTTGCGGTCCGCGTTGGCCTCGTCCCACAATTCCAGCGTCATGGAGTGTTTGGGGGCGGAGGCGGTGGTGGATCCCCGGCGCTCCAGCGAGACCGGAGTGGCCGTGACCGGCAGATCTGTCAGGCGGGCCAGTTGATCCGGAGCCCGGGGTTGAAAGACCATCATGCACGCCGCGACGGGCGTGTCATTCGGCAACGAGCCCGCGCTGAACGTATGCGTCAGGACAATGGGAATAGGCGAGGTAAAGGCCGCCGCGGCCGCATCGATCAGCAGATAGGTTTCACTGGAAACGGGTCCATCGGGACGCCCCGGCTCAAACGCCCGGGCCCGGAGCCGTGTGCTCGCGCTGATCGTGAGCGGTCCGGTGTAGAGGGTGGACGCGGCGGTAGGCACCGTGCGGTTGGTGGTATAGCGGATGGTGGCGGTGGGCGACTGCGTGGTCAGGGCAAGGCTGAGCGTGGCCGGGCTGGTGAAGGTGCGGCTTCGCAGGGAAAAACCGACAGCTTCCGCCGGCGCAGTGGACGGCACGTTGGCACTGCCCGGGGTCGGCACCGGAAAAAATCCCTGTTCCGCCGTGACCGTCGTGCCCAGCAATCCATAAGAGACATCCGCCGACTGTGCCGGATAGGCCGGCGACCAGACCATGGCCGGCACCGGGTTGTCCGGGGGATACAGCGCGAGGAATTCCCCTCCGGCGGAGAGGCTGAAGTTGGTGTGCAGCGGGCTGCCGCTGACCGACCGGTCTTTCCCACTGGCAAAGACCACCAGATAACCGCCTGGAGCAATCAGGGTGGACGGGAAGGTCCAGCGCGCCGGCCTTGCCGCATCGTCCGTCAAGGTCCAGCCCAGCAGCTCCACCGGGGTCGCGTCGGGATTATGGAGTTCAATCCAGTCCGGCCTGGCCCCGTCCTCATCGGTGAGACCAGCCGCATTCGAGGCCAGAAATTCAGTGATCAGTGGAGCAGCGGAAAGCGGAGAGGCAGGCAGTCCTGCCAGCAGCAGAATAGCCCGCCGGAACGGGCGGAAGAGGAACATGGGCAAACAGGGGATTGGGGGGGGAGCAGCCACGGGGAGCTTTACCCTCCGGACCAGACCCTGTTCCTGCAAGTATCATACCTGATCAAGGTGCAGGATTCACTTTTCCGCTGCCGCAGCCCCCCATGTCGGTGCAAATCCCGTGACAGCCCGCCGGGATGCGCCTTATTTCCGGCATGAAATCCCCGGCCTTTATTCACAGCCTGCTCGTTTCCGCCCTGCTCGCCCCTGCCCTGCCAGCGGCCGGCGTGCCGGATCTGACCGGGGTGATGGAGACTGCGGCCCCCGGACTGAAACTCCGCGGCACGGTGATGGCTGTGGAGACCCGGGAGGGGCACACGACCTTTCCCACGTGGCATTACAAAAACGAACCGGACGCCACCGACTTCTGGCCCGCCAGCACCATCAAGCTGTTCGCCGCCATCGCCGCCATGGAACGGCTGCACGCCCTCGGTCTCCCTCTCGAGACCACCCTCACCTTTGAGCGCCGGGAGGGCACCGGGCCGTGGGTGTTGGACTGCGCCCGCTCCCTGCCGGAAATGCTCAGCGAAGTCTGGCGCCGCTCGTCCAATGAGGATTACACCCTGCTCCTGCGTTTCAACGGTCTCGACTATCTGAACAGCCAATTCCTCATCCCGGAACGCGGATTTACGCACAGCGCTCTGATGCGCGGGTATTGGAGCGCCCGGCCCTACCTTTATAAACCTGCCGAGCGCCAGCGCATCACGCTCCGTGCCCAGGATGGCCGCATGGAATTTGTCGACCATCAGTGGGACGGCCGTTCGTGGTCTGCCGAGCGGGGCGCCACCGTGATCGATAGCCGCACCGGCAATATGGCCAGCACCCGCGACCTCGCGGATTGTCTCCGCCGGATTGTGTTTCACGATCTCATTCCCGAATCCGAGCGTTTCCGGATCAGTCCAGAAATGGTCTCCTTCCTCCTGCACGGCGGCAATGGATTCACCGGTCTCGAAACCAAGGACCCGGATAGCGGCCCCCTCGCCTGGGAAGGCGGCAAGGAGATCTTCCCGATGGCCCGCTACTATCACAAAGTGGGTCTGATCAGCAACGAAGTCCTTGAACTGGCCGTGGTCGATGACCGCGCCCAGTCCGGCAAGGCCTGGATCCTGTGCCTCCGGGCGGGGATCGGGAAGGAGAAAGTCATGGTGGATCTGTGCCGCGCTGTCCTGACGGAACTCAAAAAAACCCCCTAACTTTTTCCTGTCCGCCGCCACCGCGCCATGTAGAATCCGTCCCACCCGCTGTCCGCCGGGGAAATCCGGCGCTCCTCCTCCAGGATGAATTCAGGATGCCCTGCAGAAAACCAGGCCGCCTGGGCCTCGTTTTCCGAGGGCAGGATGGAGCAGGTGGCATAGATCAGCTTGCCGCCCGGTTTGACCAGCGGGGCACACTGCTCCAGCACCTCCCGCTGCACCTGCCGGATCCGCGCCATGGATTCCGCGGAAATGCGGTACTTCAAATCCGCCTGCCGCCGCAACGTTCCCGCCCCGCTGCACGGGGCATCCACCAGCACCCGGTCGGCTTGGTCGAGATGCCTCGCCAGCACCTCATCCGAAAGCAACGTCGTGCGCACCTTTACGGTCGCCCGCGCTGCCCGTGCCTTCAGCGATTCCAGCTTCCGCTCCTGCACATCCATCGCCAGCAAATCCCCCTTTCCTTCCAGGAGCGCCGCCAGATGCAGCGTCTTCCCGCCCGCCCCGGCACAGGCATCCACCACCAGCATGCCGGGTTCCACCTGACAAAACGGTGCCACCTGCTGGGACGCGGCATCCTGAATTTCAAATCGCCCGCTTTCCCTCAACTGCGCCGGCACCGCCCGGCCAGCCGCCACCCGCAGGCCCCATGGACAACCCATAACCGGCTCGACGGCCACTCCGGCCGCCTCCAATTCCGCCATGATCGACGCCACATTTCCCCGCCGCGGATTCACCCTCAGAAAGACCGGAGCAGGTCCATTCAAAGCCGCCAATTCGCCAGCCCAGGCCGCACCCAATTCCGCCTCGCCCAACGCATCAAATTCATCCGACAGCGACTCCCTGACCGCCCGGGGCAACTCCGCCAAGGCCGCCTCCCGCGCCGTCCTCACCTCTGCCCCGGTTTCGGGCCAGGACGCCCATTCCGGCCGGGCAAATCCCTGCCCTTCCCACCAGACGCCCGCCAGCGCCCACCAGTCCTCCGCGCCCGCCAGCACCGCCAGCCGGCGCCGCCAGCGCACCACTTCATAAACTGTCTCCGCCACAAAGGCCCGGTCGCGTTTGCCCCATTTGGGATTGGCCCCCAGCGCCCGCCCCACCGCCCGGTCCGCCACCATACCTTCTTCGAAAACCTGGCGCAGCACTCCCACCGCGGCCTCCGCCAAAATCCGATGTAACTTTTTCTCCATCGGCCACCGGACCGCCCGCCGCTTTGCTTTGCAACAGCGGGGCTGCCTCACATGCCGGGCCAGCTCTCTCAGCCATCCACGGTCTGGCCGCTCAGGAAAACCTCCCAGTCCTTCACCTTGAGGGTGTTCCTGATAAACGCGGTGGCCGGAACCGCCCGGGGAGCCTCTGGAGGCCGCATCAGCCGCAGACCGGCTTCTTCCGGGGTGCGGTTCCCCTTTTTGTGGTTCACCACCTTGTGGGAAAGCACACAATTTTCCCAAGTGGTGCGTCCTCCGCGGGAACGGGGCATCACGTGATCGATATTGCCCTCCCCTGCGGCCAGCTTCCGTCCGGTGTATTGACAAACCCCCCGATCCCGCATCCAAAGCCCCCGCAGGGAAAAGCGCAGGCGGCGCATCGGCACCCGGCCGAAACGGGTCAGCACCAGCACGGTGGGGGCGCGGACCGGACCCCGCACGGTGCGGACCGGACTGTCCTCCTCCCGCACGGTCAACTGCAGCCATTCGGTCCAAGGCACCGGACGCATGTCCCCACTGCTGATATCGAGCCCCATGGCGGCTCCGGTGGCCATCAGACCAAAGGCTTCAGCCGGCGTTTTGACGTCGATGGCCTGCCAGTTGCGGTTGAGGACGAGGACGGAGGGGCGTTCCAGAGGAGAAGACATAGAGGCGCGTGGCTGGGCTGGACCAGTCGCGTCATCCGCGTTTCACATCGCTCCACCCGGATAAACACCGACAGGTTGATAGCCGGCATCCTCCTTCAGCCTCCGCGCCTTGCCAAACGAAATTCTTGACAGCTTCGCCGCCGGCAGCAGCGGCCGGAAAATCACTGGAATCAGTCCCGGGTGGCGTAAAAAACCTCGCCGTCGCCGTTGAAGAAATTGATCAGGTTCTGCGTGGCCCGCATCGCCTGGCGCGGCACGCTTTCATACGTCCGGCTTCCGATGTGCGGGGTGATG
>JAYUWQ010000696.1:0-9093 GCA_043753485.1 bacterium | reverse complement strand
CCTATCGCTTCTGGGTGCTGGGCGATCCTGGCACCGGTGATGCGAATCAGACCGCCGTGCGCAACGCCTTCTATACGTGGAATGGCGCCCAGGAGCTGGCCGGGGTGCTGGTGCTGGGGGACACGGTCTACGAAACCGGCACCGATCTGGAGTTCCAGAACAAATTTTTCAATGTCTACCCGACCCTGATGCGGAACACGGCCTTCTGGCCGACCTTTGGCAACCACGATGCCGGCAGCGCGAGTTCCTCCACTCAAAGCGGTCCTTATTACGATAGCTTCACCATGCCCAAGGCGGGCGAAGCGGGGGGCGTTGCCTCCGGCACGGAAGCGTATTACTCTTTCAATGTCGGGAATATCCACTTCGTCTGTCTGGACTCCGAAGGCACCAGTCTGCTGGCCACCGGCAACATGGCGGCGTGGCTGGAACAGGATTTGAATGCCAACCTGCAGGAGTGGACCGTCGCCTTCTGGCACCATCCCGCCTACAGCAAAGGCTCCCATGACTCGGACGTGGCCACGGCCGATTCCGGCAAGATGAAAAACATGCGCGAGGTCTTTGTGCCCATCCTGGAAAACCATGGGGTGGACCTGCTGCTCTTCGGTCACGAGCACAACTACCAACGTTCAAAATTCATTGATGGACATTACGACGTCAGCAGCACCTTCGATCCTGCCACCATGGTGAAGCAGGTGGGATTGGGCGATCCGGCGGTGGACGGCCCTTATGTCAAGAGCCCCGGCCCGCACAACGGGGCGGTCTTCACCGTCGCGGGGTCGTCAGGAAAACTGACCGTCGCCACGCTCAATCACGCCGCGATGGCAGTGAACCGTACGGAACTGGGTTCGGTGGTGCTGGATGTGACCGGGCGGGAATTGGTGGCGCGGTTCATCAACAGCACCGGGGTGGTGCGGGATACTTTCTCCATCGTTCACAACTCCGCCCCCCTGGCCAACGAAGCCACCTTCACGGGCAATGAGGATGCCTCCATTGCCGTGACGCTGGGGGGCACTGATGACGAAAATGATGTCCTGACTTACGCCATCACCACTCCACCGGCGATGGGTACCCTGACCGGAACTGCCCCGGCTTTGACCTACACGCCTCCGGTCGATTTCCAGGGCTCCACGACTTTCCAATTCACCGTCAACGATGGCCGGGTGACCTCCGCACCGGTCACGGTCACACTGAACATCAGCGGGGTGAACGACGCCCCCCTCGCGCTTGGGCAGTCCGTCAGCACGGCAGAAGACGTTCCTGTGGCCATCACTCTGGCCGGGACCGATGCCGATGGAGATCTCTTGACCTTCACCCTGACGGCCGCTCCGGCCAATGGCCTGCTCACCGGCGTGTTGCCCAACCTGACATTTGTGCCCGCGGCCGGTTGGTCCGGGGCGGACAGCTTTGCCTTCACCGTCAGTGACGGCATCGCAACCTCTGAGCCGGTGGTGGTTTCCCTCACGGTGACGCCCGTCAATGACGTTCCGGTGACTGCCGCGGCGGATCTCACCACCAACGAAGATACCGCGCTCGCCGTTACCCTCGCGGGTGCCGATCCGGAAGGAGATCTCCTGACCTTCACTGTCGCCGATGTTCCCGCTCATGGCGCAATCAGTGGAACCGGGGCAAACCTCACCTACACCCCGGATTCCGATTGGGAGGGCGTGGATTCATTCACATTCCTCGCCAACGATGGTCAGGCAAACTCCCTCCCCGGCACCGTCACGATCACGGTGGCTCCCGTGAATGACGCGCCCCTCGCAGCCGCGCAGGCCGTCACCCTGGCGGAAGATGCGGCAGGCGCGATCACGCTCGCCGGCAACGATGCCGACGGCGATGGGCTGACTTATGTCGTCACCACCCAGCCCATTCATGGCCTTCTCACCGGCGCCGCTCCGGCCTTGATTTATACGCCGCAGGCAGACTGGAATGGCACGGACAGCTTCGCCTTCACCGTAAGTGACGGTACGTTGACTTCGGCACCCGCCGTGGTTTCCCTCACCGTCACTCCGGTGAACGACGTGCCGCTCGCTGTGGCACAGTCGGTCGTCACCGATGAAGACACCGCAGTGCCAGTGACCCTGACCGCGTCAGATGTGGATGGCGACGTCCTGACCTTCACGGTCACGGTGCCACCTGCCCATGGTTTGCTCAGCGGCACGGCTCCAGCGCTGACGTATACCCCGGCGCCGGACTGGAATGGCCCGGATCAGTTTGAATTCACGGCCCAGGATGCGGTGGGCGCTGCGGTGCCGGCAACGGTCACGATCACCGTGGCACCGGTGAATGATGTGCCGGTGGCGATGGACCGGACCTTCGTCACGATGAAAAATGTCCCGGTGGCAACCCCTTTGCTGGCGACGGATGTGGAGGGTGATGCCTTGACGTATATGATTACAGTGCCGCCCGCGCACGGCACGCTCAGCGGCACGGCCCCGGCCTTGATCTACACGCCGGAGGCCAATTGGAACGGCACCGACAATTTTGCTTACACCTCGGGAGATGCGGCCGGCACCTCCCCGGCGGCGACCGTCACCCTCACCGTATCGGCCACGAATGAGGGGCCTGTGGCCGTGGCGCAGACGGTGGTCACTACAGAGGATTCTCCCGCTGCCCTGACGCTCTCCGGCACGGATGCCGAGGGTAATTCCCTGACATTTTCCATCGTGGCCCCGCCGCTGCATGGAAGCTTGAGCGGCACGCTGCCCAACGTCGTCTATACTCCGGAGCTGGACTGGAATGGCGCGGATGAATTCACCTTCCTGGTCAACGACGGCACGGAGGACTCCCTGCCAGGGTTGGTTGCGGTTTCGGTCTCGCCCGTGAATGACGTGCCTGAGGCCACGGCACAGGTGATCACCACGGCGGAAGACCTTGCGGCCTCCCTTATCCTTGCCGGCAGTGATGTTGACGGGGATTCCCTGACATTTTCCGTCACGGTGCCTCCCGCCCATGGGACGCTCAGCGGGGTCGGAGCGGGGTTGGTGTACACGCCTGATCCGGATTGGAATGGCGCGGACAGTTTCAGCTTCACCGCAGGGGATGGCCTCGCGGTTTCAGCGCCAGCCGTGGTCAGCCTTGCCGTGACGTCGGTGAATGATGCCCCGGTCGCGACGGCCATGAATGCCGCCACGGAAGTCGGAATTCCCGTCGCCCTGACCCTGACGGGTTCGGATGCGGAAGGCGACGCCCTGACATGGGATATCGCCTTGGCACCCGCCTATGGCACCCTCAGCGGTGACGGCGCCGCGTGGACTTACACGCCGAATCCGGCCTGGGCCGGCACGGATGAATTCACCTTCACCGTTTCCGACGGCTCCGGGACTTCCCCGATCACTGCGGCCACCATCACCGTCGCCAGCACGGGGCCATGGCAATTGATCGCCCGCACGGGTCATGCGGCTCCGGGCGCGGGCGGCGCGGTCTTCTCGACCTTCCAGACCGATTATGTCAGTGATGCGGCAGGCCGCGCGTCCTTCCTCGCCACCGCGGGCAGTGTGAACGGGATCTGGACGGAAGGCCCTGCCGGACTGGAACCGGTCGCCGTGCAGGCTGCCGCCGCGCCGGGGGTGACCGGGGCGGTCTTCGATGCGGTGACCACCGGCCCCTGGGCGGCGGGCGACGGCGAACTGCTTGTCTTCGGCAAACTGCGCACCGGCTCCGGGGGTGTGACCACTTCAAACGACCTTGGTTATTGGCACCGCAGCAATGGCGCGGCTTCTCTGGTGGCGCGGGAGAATGACCCGGTGCCGGGCATGCCGGCAGCAGCCCGGTTCAATGTGCTCTCGGCTGTCGCCACTTTGGAAGCGGGGGGCAACTACGCGTTCGCCGGCAGCATGAAAACAAACTCCTCCCTGGCGATCACCAACGCAAACGACACCGGTTTGTGGGCGACGTTCGGGGCCCAGGCCCGTCTGCTGGTCCGCGAGAACCAGGCAGCGCCCGGCACCACCGGGCTGTTTGACACTCTCACGTCGGCTGGTTTGATTTCCAATGGCGCCGGCCAGTTGGGGTTCTCCACCTCGATGAAAACCGGAGGCACGATCACCACGGCGAACCGTTATGGATTGTGGATGTGGGATCCGGCTCAATTCGGCCTCGTGGCCCGCAGTGCCACTGCGGCGCCGGGCACGCCCACCGGGGCGCTGTTTGGTCAGCCCCTGCAGCCTTCTTTTGGCGATGGAGCGATGGCCTTCCGTTCCGCGCTGGGCACCGGGAGCGGCGGGGTCACCAATTCCAATGAAACCGGGCTCTGGGTCCTTGAAAACGGTGTGGTCAATCTGCTCGCCCGCGAAGGATTCCAAGCCCCCGGGGTCGCGGCCGGCGGATTGTTCAATGGCTTCACCGAAGGTGCTTCTCTGAACAGCGGCAATGAACTCGCCTTCCGCACCGCGCTGCGCACCGGCTCGGGCGTGACTTCGGCCAACAATGCGGGACTCTGGGTGCGC
Source organism: bacterium (assembly GCA_043753485.1). GTDB lineage: Bacteria > Verrucomicrobiota > Verrucomicrobiia > Verrucomicrobiales > V1-33 > CAIZWU01. The sequence continues at coordinate 4,645 of JAYUWQ010000696.1, read as the reverse complement.
TCACGTTTCACAGGCAACACGCTGACCCTCGCCGCGCGGAAAGGCTTTGTGGCTCCCGGCGCGGGCAGTGGCACCTTCGCCAGCTTTGATGTGCCCTTTTTGGCAGACGATGGGGGCGAAGTCTTCACCGCTACCCTGACCGTGAGCACGGCCACCGGCGTCACCACCAGCAACGATCGCGGCCTCTGGCTGCGCAATGCGGGTGGTGCCCTCACATCCGCCCTGCGCGAAGGCACGGCTTTCACGCTGGCCCCCGGGGAGATCCGCACCATCTCGAATATCACGCTGCCGGCCACCCCCGGTTCCGGCCGCACTCCGTTGAGCGGGGAAGGGCGGTTGCTGGTGCTGCTGACATTCACCGACGGTTCCTCCGCCCTGTATCACTACATATTGCCCTGAGGCCGGAAGGGGATGGGCGCCGCGGCAGAATTCTGCCCGGCGGCCGCTTTTCCTGGAGTTTCGCTGCGATGGCTGTGAAGTCCTGCCGCGCTGGCGGTTCGCGGTAGGGGAAGTCCGGTCTATTTCCTGACCAGCCAGATATTCCGATAGAAGACGGGGTTGCCGTGGTTTTGCAATTGCAGGGCTCCGGGAGCGGGGACTTCAGGTTCGAAGCCGCCCCCCGGAGTGGCGGAGTTGAGCTCCAGGTGATCCTGGACGATGATTCCGTTGTGTTTCACGGTGACCACGGCGGGTTTGGTCCGCTTGCCGGAATCGTCGAAGGTGGCCGCGGTGAAGTCGATGTCGTAGGTCTGCCACTGGAGGGGGGGATAACACAGATTCACTTTCGGGGCGCTGTTGCGGTAAATGCCCCCGCATTCGTTGTCTTCGCCCTTGAGACCGAAACTGTCCAGCACCTGCAATTCATATCGGTCCTGCAGATAGACCCCGCTGTTCCCCCGGCTTTGCCCCCGTCCCAGCGGTTTGAAAGGAAGGATGAACTCGAGGTGCAGTTGGAAGGATTGGAAGGTCTCTTTGGTTTTTCCACCGCTGGCGAGCCAGTGGCGCGCGTCCATCCGGCCGTCGTGCCAGGCGTCCACCCCACCGCCATCAAAGAGAATGACCGCCCCCGCGGGAGCCTTGGCGCCTTCGGTGGGGCTGTGACGTTCCACGCGTTTGAGGTGGAAGGTATCGCCTTGGTCCGTCTGGCCGTGCAGGCCTGATTTGTCCAGCATGGCGCTCCACCCGCCTTGAAACCGGAGGGCGTCTCCCTCACGTTTGCCGTCTGCCACCACCTTGGCGGAGCCGTCCCAGCCTGCTCCGGGCAGACCCTGGCGATGAAATACCACCCTGAAGCTATCATTTCCCAGGGCGATCACATCCGCGCCCAGTTTGAAGCCGCCGGCGGGGCTTTCGTATTCCCCTTGCAGGGCGAAGTCGGGTCCTGCGGTTTCCGGGGACAGATAGGCGGGCGGTTCCGGCGGTTTCGGTTTGTCTTCGGCCGGACAGGTGCCGGCCATGATGGCGATACTTAAGATGGTGAAGCGGAGGAGGAGGGATGGGGATTTCATGGAGATGGAGGCGGGACCAGGGGGGATTGGCCGGGGCCGTGGAGGGATCGGCGTGGGGTGTGGCAGGTTCAGAATAGACGTATCTCAACGCGTTTCCTGTCCAGGTCGGTGAAGACTGGCACCGGCCATTCCGACGCTGAGTCCGGAGAGGCGGGGTGCCGGGTGAAAGTTGAAGTGGTGGGAGGCAATCGTGACAGCATTTCCAGGACAGGTGCAATCCTGCACTCTACTGAGCGCAGGAAACCCTGGAGATATCTGCGCCGGGAGGGGATTACTTTCATCCGGGTGGAGGTTTGTTCATTCCCCAATCAGCCGGGCCGGCAGCCGGGATGCCAAAAAGCGCCCTCCCCGCGCGAAACCTACCCCTTCCGGGAAGGCTGCCATCATTCCTGCGCGGAAATTGGCGGACGTCCAGCGATCCATGGTCCAATGGGGTTATCGTATTTCACGGGCGGACCTGGCGGCGCACCATCAGCAGCAACTCGATTTCTGGAAGCCCCTGAATCCTCTCCTGATCGACTTCGATGATCTGCTGGATGCTGGGAAAGCCCGCAGGGTTTCTGACGGCCCTCCGCCAGCGGCTCGCTTTGCCAGCCCTGCCTCAGGATACGGTTCCTGTCATGGCGGGCGATTCCCGTCCCCGCAATCTCTGGCGCAAGCTGCGCACCCGCCTCCAGGCCAGCAACGCTCCCGTTATCAATACGACGGTGGGTTTCAAGTTGTAAGGCGCCGGGGAGATGCCGCCTGGCTTACGGACTCTCCACGACCCTGACGCGCCCGAAGCGCGACCTGGATTGATCCACCGTCACCCCGTCCTGCCAGATCACCCGCTCGAAAATGCCATCAAGGCTGGTGACCTGTTGGCTGGATCCGGCGGCTTGGAATGCGTCAGTGCTGGATCCGAATTGCACCTCGTAGGTGATGCCTGGGCTCATGGCGGCCTTGCGGCGGATGAATTCCACCTGCAGCCGCCGCGTGACGGGGTCGAGGGTGACCTGGGGCAGACCCTGCGCGCCGGTGGCGGTATGGATCGCGGGCTTGCCGTTGGTGTCGGTATTGCAAAAGACGAGCCGGGAGTAGCTGTATCCAGTCTAGCGGGTGGGGTGGAGGGCTTGGAGGATGGCTTCGCCGGTGGCGGGGGAGTCGAGGGTTTCCGGGGTGCTGCAGGGGAAGGCGGCGAGGGCGTCGAGGATGGCGTGGCGGACGGAGATGGCGAGCATGAGGGGAGGTTCGCCGACGGCTTTGCTGCCATGGATGGTGCCGGGGTGGGTGGCGTCGGAGAGGAACTGGACGCGGAAGTCGGGCGGGGTATCGCCCATGGCGGGGATTTTGTAGGTGTCAGGAGAATGGGTGAGGAGGCGGCCGGTGTCGTCCCAAACCAGCTGCTCCATGGTGAGCCAGCCCATGCCCTGGATGAATCCGCCTTCGATCTGGCCGCGGTCGATGCCTTCATTCAGGGAATCGCCGACATCATGCAGGATATCGACGCGGCGCAGTTGCACGGCACCGCTGAAGCCGTCGACTTCGACCTCGGAGACGGCGGCGCCGCAGGCGAAATAAAAAAACGGCCGGCCGGTGCCGGTGGTGCGGTCCCAGCCGATCTCCGGGGTGGCATAGGAGCCGGTGGCGGCGAGGGGGATGCGATCAAGGTAGGCCCGCATGACGACTTCTTCGAAGGCAATGGTGTTTTCTCCGTCGGTGATCTGGTTATGGGAAAAAATGAGGTCCGGTTCCGGGGTGGACTTCAGGAGGGCGGCGGCAATCGGTTTCAGGCGGCCGGCGAGGAGGCGGCAGGCGTGGCAAACGGCCGCGCCATTGAGATCCGTGCCGCTGGAGGCAGCGGTGGCGGAAGTGTTGGGGACCTTGTCGGTGCGGGTGGGCATGATCCTCACACGGTCGGGGGTGAGGCCGAGCTCGCGGCAGACCATGGCGCGGATTTTGGTGTGAAGGCCCTGGCCCATTTCGGTGCCGCCGTGGTTCACCTGCACGGTGCCGTCCTGGTAGATGAGGACGAGGGCACCGGCCTGATTGAGATGTGTCAGGGTGAAGGAGATGCCGAACTTCACAGGGGTGATGGCGAGGCCGCGTTTGTGGTGTGGGCTGCCAGCATTCCAGGCGGCGATGGTGGTGCGGCGGCTGCGGAGGTCGGAGGAGGCCATAAGATCCTGCCAGATGCGGGAGAGGCGCTGGTCGCCCAGGCACTGACCGTAATGAGTGGTGTTGGTTTCGCCGTGGCCATGGTAGAGATTCCGCTCGCGGACAAGTTCGGGTGGGAGCTGGCAACGGCGGGCGACCTGGTGGATGATCTCCTCGATGATGAGCATGCCCTGCGGCCCACCGAAGCCGCGGAAGGCAGTGTTGCTGGCCAGATTGGTTTTGGCGACGCGGCCGGTGAGGTGGACGTGTGGGATATAATAGGCGTTGTCGTGGTGGAGCAGGGCGCGGTCGGTGATCGCGGTGGAGAGGTCGAGCGCCCAGCCGCCATTGGAGACGATGTCGGATTTCACGGCGATGAGATAACCGGCGGCATCGTGCGCGACGTCGTAACGGGCAAGGAAGGGATGGCGGTGGCCTGACAACTGCATGTCGTGGTCGCGGTTGAGCCGGACACAGACGGGGCGGCCGGTCTTGATGGCGGCGAGGGCCGCCAACGCGGCAGGAGTATTGCCTTGGGTTTCCTTGCCCCCGAAGCCGCCGCCCATGCGGGGGCTCTCCACGGTGATCCAGTGGCGGGGGATCTGGAGGACGTGGGAAACGACGGCTTGGATCTCGCTGGGGTGCTGGGTGCTGGAGATGAGATGCAGACTGCCATCGCGGCCGGGCAAGGCGAGGGCGGCGTGGGTTTCCAGATAAAAATGCTCCTGGCCGCCGAGGTGGAATTCGCCGCTGAACCGGTGGGAGGCGTGCTTCAGTTCCTTGTCAGGATTTCCCCGGTGGATGGAGGCGGGATCGGTGTGGAAACTGTCGTGGGCGATGGCCTCGGGAATCGTGAGGATGGCAGGGAGCGGGTCGTATTCGACCACCACAGCGGCGGCGGCGGCGCGGCATTGGGCCTCCGTTTCCCCGACCACAAGAGCGACGGGGTGGCCGTGATAGTGCACGAGGTGATCGGCGAGGAGGATCTCATCATGCCGGAC
>JAYUWQ010000695.1:0-3489 GCA_043753485.1 bacterium | reverse complement strand
CGCAGGACAATCCCGACCGCCTGCGTCCCCTGTTGGATCAAGCGGTGACGATGCGGCATATGGATTATTTCACGCTCGGACTCATCGATACGCGCCCTCTGGCCTATTACTTCAGCGGCGCCGTCCTCGTCCTCCTGATCACCCACCAGGTGCTGGAATACCGCCGATGGAAGGCCTGAGCCATCCTGCTTTCCGATCACTCCTTTTTTGTCCCTCCCATGACGCCGGATTCCTCTCCTGAACCCCCTGCCACTCCTGTGGTGGAAACTCCCGTGCCCCGCATCCAGCGGCTCCGCATCGGCTTGAATGTCTTTGTCCAGTTCCTCCTGCTGCTGGTGTTGTTCGGGCTGGCCAATTATCTGGCGGCCCGCCATTTCAAACAATGGGACTACACCTTCGACCGGAAGTTCACCCTCGCTCCCAGCACGGTGGATTATCTGAAAAAAGTTACCGTCCCCATCAAAATCACCGCCCTCACGGTGCGGGGATCCGAGCCGGAAAAGGATCTCAGCGCCCTGTTGCAACAATACAAGGAAGCGACCAAAGGCCGGGTGGAGGTCAAGGTGATCGACACCCGCCGCGACGTTCAGGCCTACGAGGCCTTCAAGGCTCAGTTGTTCAAATCACGTTTTCCCACGGAACTGAGCAACGGGATTCTGGTCCAGGCCGATGGGTCTGCCGGCAGCAAAAGCGGACAGAATCCTTACAAATTCATCACCGAGGATTCCATGTATGAGGTGGACCCGGTCAAAAAGACCGCCACCGCCTTCAAGGGCGAGAGTCTGCTGAATTCAGCCATCCGCGGGGTCACCAGCGTGGACCGTCCCACCATCGGCATTGTCTCCGGATTGGGGACCTGGCGGCAACTGCCCAACATGACCTCGGTCTACGATGAACTGAAACGCATCAGCGGGTTGCAGAACATCGATCTCGAACCATTTCAAATTCTGGCCGAAACAGAAGTGCCAGCCCATCTCAATGGACTGCTCTGGATTGCCGCCGAGGATATCAGCGAGCGTGAACAGGAGATCCTGACGCGGTTTTTTGAAACCCCGGGACATTCCCTGATGCTGATGCTCAACCCGGCCAACCGGACGCCGACGCTCGACAAATTCCTCGCCACCTACGGCATTTCCCCGCAGGAGGACCGGGTCCTGACGGCCAAGAGCACTGCCTCCGGACCAGTAAAGCGCTTTGATGTGGATGCCAGATTCCTCGATGGCACGCCCCTCACTCAGGGCATTGTTTCCCAGAATACTATCTTCCTCGACCAGACCCGGTCCCTCAAAATCGAAACCGGCACCGAAAAACAGCGGGCGGAAAATATTGAGGTAAAACCCCTGCTTTCGCCCAGTGGCGATTATTGGGGCGAACAGAACTTCGATGAACCACTGCCGGTTTATAATGCCGGGGTAGACAATGCCGCGCCGGTTTACATCGCCGCCGCCGCGGAGCGCGGGGCGGCCAAAGACCCCCGGGTCCAAGTGAAGAGCTCCCGCCTGCTGGTGTTCGGCAACAGTGCCTTTGCGGATCCTGACAGCATTACTCCCCAGAACTTCGACTTCATGACGCGCAGCCTGAATTGGATGCTGCACCGGGACGTGGTCGCGCCCAATGACAGCAGCACTGACAAATCCAAGCACCGGTTCCGCATCATGATCAAACCGGAGCAGTGGCAGCGGATCTTCTGGACCACCACCATCATTCTGCCCCTCGCGGCCCTCATGACCGGCCTGATGGTCTGGAGTTCCCGCCGGAACTAGCTGATTTCCCCCATCCTGTGAAACTGCGCACCACCCTCCTGCTTTTCCTGCTCACGGCGGGCCTTGTCACCTACGTGCTGCTGCACGAGCGCCGCCAGCCGCCGCGAGACCTCGCGGGCTTTCTGCTCTTCGATCTGGAAGGGGATATCCTGCGGGATGAAGCGGTGTCGCTGGAGATCACGCCGGATGAGATCGGCGGGATTGATGTGAAAAGCGCCGGGAGCGAGCTGGCTTTCCGCCGCAGTGAGGACGGCACCTGGGCGATGGCCCGGGGGCTCAAGGACCGGGCCAGCCGTGAATCCGTCAAGATGCTGCTCGATTTTGTGACCAGGGCGCGCATCCTCGATACCCTCGACCGGGACGAGGTCCGAACCGGCAAGGTGAAGGAATCAGCCATCGGCCTCGATGACAGCAGTGCGGTGGAAATCACCTACCGACGGCCTGGAGGAGCCCGTCTAGTGGAACTGAAGATAGGCCGTACCGCCCCGCTCGGGAAGGCGATGTATGTTCAGTTCCCCGACGTCAAAACCCGCGGGGATGTCTACATCGTCAGCCCGGATCTGCGCGATTTCCTCATGCAGCCGCCGGATGAATTCCGGGACCGGGCGCTGGCCAAGTATCCTGCCGAGCGGATCCGGAAAATCGCGGTAAAGCGCGGGGAGGGCGAGATTGAAATCAGCCGAGAATCCACCAATGAGGCCGATGGCACCCCTTGGGTCATCTCCCGCCCGCTGCCGAACGCCCGGGCGGATCAGGCCGTGGTCAAGGATTTCCTCAACATGATCACCGGATCCAAACTGACCGGCTTCGTGCCCACCACCGGCAGTGGCACCGCCTTGCCCGCCGGCCAGATCCTCGCGGAAGTCACACTGTGGCCGGATGGGGCGTATGACCGCAAGGGAATTACCCTGACGTTTTTCCCGGACCCGGACCCGGCCTCCAAGGAAGCCATCTGCCGCGACCGCGAGCGCAAGGTGGAGTTCAAGGTGGACCGTGAACTGGTGGATTCGATCGCCCTTGCGGACAGTCCCAACACATTCCGGGACCGGCAACTGGGCAACATTGATCCTGCCAAAGTGGCCACGCTGGAAGTAGAGGTGGTCAACGGCGACAGCGTGGGGATTTACCGGGTAGGTGACCGCTGGGCGGTGCGGAAGAAAGGCACGGAGGAATTTCAGGCAGCCTCGGGCGATGTGGTGGACAAGCTGATCAAAGCGCTCAATGCCGCGGAGATTGTGGAATTCACCAGTGATTCCCTGATGGACAAGGCGCTGTTTGGTCTGGATCAGCCGGCCGTCACCCTGACCTTTGCCACCGGAAAACATGCCAGCCTGAAGAAGCTCGCTCCCCTGACCACTGACAATAGCCGGATCCTGCGTTTTGGCATCATGCCCACCGGGAAAGTGTATGCCAATTTCGCCGGGGAACCCTTCGTTTATGAGGTGGGCCCGGAAATCGCCGGACTGGTGCCCCGTCAGCTCATCCGCTGGCGCACCCTCCAGTTGCCCGGGTTCGGGCGCATGAATTTGCGTGCCCTCCGGCAGACCCTCGGAGCCGCGCCTGCGGTGGAACTGAAGGCGGAAGCCAACTCCTTCGCTTGGACCGCCCAGCGTGCGGGTGAAACCGTCACACCCCTGCTCAACCAGCCTGCCGCCGAAACGCTGGCGGCCCGGCTCGGCAGTCTTCAGGCCACTTCATGGCAGGGGGAATCCGATGTCAGCTTGCG
>JAYUWQ010000694.1:0-9140 GCA_043753485.1 bacterium | reverse complement strand
TCAAACCATCAGCGGCGGCGGCGCAGCATCATGCCGGCCCCGGCCAACATCAGCAGCAAGGCGGAAGGTTCCGGAATGGTCACCACAAACGCCTGAATCCCGTTATTGGAATTCATGGCGTAGAGATTGACGGTATTCCCGGTGACCGCCCCAAAAGCCACCGACCCGGTGCCATTGGTATTGGCGGTCAACGAAGTGGTCAGATTGGAGGATTCATACAAGGAAGGGATTCCGGTGGAGAGATCATAAACCCGGACGAGATTCCCGGTGGTCCCCGACGTCTGGATAGTGGCCAAAAGCGGGATTCCCGCGACTACGGCATAGTCCATGGGGCGCTCATTGACATCCTGCAGCACCAAGGTTCCGTTCAGGCTGCTGCTGGAATAATTGATGCTTTTAGGGCCCGATCCCTGGCTGCCATAGAGATCCGTCCCCCCTGCAAAAGTAATACCCAGCCGGAAATCCCCCACCACAGTGCCCGCCACCGTGATATCCGAACCGGTGAACGTGGTCCCATTGGCCGTGGACATTAGCAGGGCAGCAGGCGATCCGGTATTGTTGTAACCGGCGGCAATCAAGGTTCCGGTCCCACTCCCTTTGACATCGAGATCGTCTCCCAGGCGATAAGTCGCGGCGGCGGGAGTAAATGAACTGGCCAATGAGGGCGTGGCGGCCTCATTCCCCCACAGGTAGACTTTGAAGGGGTTGGCCGAAGTCGCAGGAGAAACCAAATTCGCTACGAATACCGAACCGGTAGCAGACACCCCCACCGTATTAACCGTAAACGTCCCCCCCGTGACCACTCCCGCGCTGCCTTTGTCCAGAGCCCCGGTATCGGCCCCGCTCAATCCATTGAGGATGCGGATATTGTTGCCATCGGTTCCGGTCGGGTTGGCCCGGCTCACCAGCAGCAGATTGCCGGTGATCGGATTATAGGCCAGAGAGCGCTCCAGATTCGTCGTCCCCAGATAAGCATACCCACCCTCGCCCGGGGCCAACCATCCGTCACCTCCCCCGAAACTGGTCAATGCAGTGATATTGGCGGCGGATCCCGGTCCGGCGAGGAGGGCCGTCGAGGCCAGCACAGCAAAAGGCAGCATTTTCATGACAATGGGTCTACGGGTACAGGGAAAAGGCGGAAGACCTCCTTTTCACAAAATAATTCCATGCAACAGAAGCAGGTTTTTCGCCGATACTCTCCTTCATTTCCGATTCATTCCAATCTTATTCCGCAATGGCCTCGGCGGAGCGGCAGACCAGGAAAGGCCGGGATTCGGATTTTCCCTGATGCCACGGCACGAAAAACCCGGGCACCGTTTCCGGAGACCGGGTTCGTCAGGAAAACAAAGCAGGAGGGCTGCCACGCATCCCTCCCTTTTCCTTGGAATCAGAGGCTCTTCTTCAGCACTGAGGAAGGAGTGAAGCGGACGCTCTTGGAAGCTTTGATGGTCATCGCCGCACCGGTCTTGGGGTTGCGGCCTTTGCGGGCCTTGCGGGCGGAAACCTTGAAGGTGCCGAATCCGATCAATTGCACGCCGGCTTTGTCCTTTTTCACGCCTTTGGCGATGACGTCGAGAACGGTGGCGAGGGCGTCGGCGGCGACTTTTTTGGTGGTCTCAGGACCGTAGGCTTTCTGGATGGCTTCGATGACTTGGGCTTTGTTCATGATAATTGGAATAATGGTTATTGATTGGGCGCGTCCCCAGCCGGGGGCAAGCCGGGGCTATACAGACTTTTAGGAACTCCCTAATTCCAAGTCAAATGATATGCGCGCAAAATGTTATAAAAAAATCCGGCACAGCCGGCCGGAATGTGCAAATTTTTCTCCATGACCCAGCCCCCTGAATTCCTCCTCCGCCATCCCTCAGTCGCCGCGACCGCGTTTATCGCCCCCAATGCAACCCTGCTGGGCGATGTCACGGTCGGGGACCAGGCCAGTGTCTGGTATGGAGCGGTGCTCCGGGGCGATATCAACCGGATCTCCGTCGGAAACCGCTCCAACATACAGGACGGCAGCGTGTTACACCTTTCGGCGGAGCATGGCTGCCTGATCGGGGAGGACGTCACGGTGGGCCATATGGCCATGCTGCACGCCTGCACGATCGGGAACGAAGTCCTGATCGGGATGGGGGCGATCATCCTTGATGGGGTGGAGATCGGTGACCGATGCATCATCGGAGCGGGCTCACTGGTCACGCAAAATAAAAAAATTCCACCGGGTTCCATGGTCATGGGATCTCCGGCAAAAGTAGTGCGGGCTTTGAAGGAGGAGGAGCAGGAGAGCATCGCGGGATGGGCGGCCCGTTATGTGGCCTTGATCCCGCATTACCAGGCGGCCGGTTTGTCACGTCCAGTCCACCCCGCATGAGCCCTGGCAGGACCGGCTTTGGACTGTGGCCGGCCGGAAAACAGTCACTTCCACGAAAAGGCCTGCCGACATAGGCCGGCAGGCGATCCCAGGATTGGCGGATCCTGATCCCGGCAGTCAATCCTCCGGCATCGCGCGGCCCTTGGTTTCCGGGAGGAAATAGAGCGCCACCAAGCCCAGCAGGAAGATGACGCTCATGTAGGAGCAGGCGTTGCGGAAGGCGTCCAGCTTGGCTTCCGGGGTGGTGGCGCCGGCTTTGAGGGCGGCCTGCAGACTGCCGAGCGTGAAGGGACCGCTGGCGGCAACGAAGCGGCCAACGTTGTAACAGAAGCTGGTACCGGTGCTGCGGAGGCTGATGGGAAACAGTTCCGGCAGGTAAATGGCAAAGCCGGCAAAAAGCGCGAGCTGGCAGCCTCCCATGATGGCACTCATCCAGATATCCCAGCGGCCATTGAACAGCTGGAAATACCCGACCGTGGCCACCAGAGCGGCCACATAGGCGATGGCGAACGATTTCTTGCGGCCATGGGATTGGGCAAATTTCGTAAAGAGCAGCATTCCGATGAAGGCCCCGATGTTCTGAACGATCATATTGACCCCGATCCAGTAGGTCTTTTCTCCGGCAATTTTGTCCGTGGGCACTCCTTCAGCCACCAGCGAGCGCTGCATGACGTCGCCCACCAGTTCGGGGCTGAAGAAGCCGATGCCCCACAGGCCAATCACCCCAGCCACGCACAACACCATGCCAAGCAGGGCATTTTTGCGCCAACGGACATCCCCCAGCAGCGAGGTATAGGAACCAAACTTCACGCCGGCGGCCTTGCCGGCAGCACGCGCCTTGACCCACTTTTCCGGTTCCTTGAGGCGCATCTGGATGAAGACACAGAGGAAGGCGGGCAGTGCGCCGACGAGGAACATGTATTTCCACGCCGTTCCGGGCTCGATGGCCTTGGTGGCCTCAAGTTTGCCAATATACATACTGATGAGTCCGGCGGTGACGTTGCCTACCGCAGACAGCGCCTGCAGGGTGCCCAGCGCCCCGGCCCGGGACCGGTCCGGCAGGGTGTCGGCCACCAGCGCGACCGCGAGGCCGAACACGCCACCCACCCCCAGTCCGGTCAGGAACCGGAACAGGGCAAAGTCCACCCAGCCTTGGGAGAAGGCGGAGAGCCCGGTGCAGACCGAATAAATGAGGACGGTCACTGTCAGCGTTTTGGCGCGGCCAATCCGGTCCCCCAAAGAGCCAAAAATCAGTCCCCCGGTCGCCCACCCAGCGACGAAAATGGACGTGGCATATCCGCCATATTTGATCGGATCCATGTCAGGCGGCAGCAGGGCCTTCATCGCGGAATTCCGCGCAAGCAGGAAAAGCTGCTGGTCCAGACAGTCGAACATCCATGCCAGGGAGGCGACCAGGAAGACAAACCAGTGATAAGGTGTCAAATCCTTCCACCATGGGAGGTTGGCGTTGGAGGCATCGATTGGCTTGGACATATGAAAAGATTTAGGAGGAGTCGTCGGCTTCAGACGGCGCATCTCAGCGTATCAGACGCGCTTTGGCCAGGGGTTTTTCCATTGCATCCGCATCGCCGGGCCGTTTGCTCCGGAACCGTGTCTGCTGCTGTCCCGTCCCCCCCTCTTCCCGCCCTCCGTTGGCTGGGCCGTGTGGACTATACCCGGGGCCTCGCCTTGCAGGAGGAAATCGTGGCGCGCCATCTGGCAGGCGAAGCGGCGGATACCCTGCTGCTGTTGGAGCACGATCCGGTTTTCACGATCGGCCGCAACCCGGACCGCACCAGCCTGGGCGATCCCGCCGCCTTGCCGGCCCCGCTGGTGGAAATCGGCCGCGGCGGCAAAGCGACGTGGCACGGCCCCGGCCAATTGGTCGGCTACCCCATTTTGAATCTGGCCCGGTATGGTCAGGATCTGCATCATTATCTCCGGGCCCTGGAGGACGGCATCATGGCCGGCTGCCACTCCCTCGGAGTGCCCGCAGAGCGCAGCCCGGGGCAGACCGGCGTGTGGGCCACTGCCGGACGGAAGCTGGCCAGCATCGGGGTCGGCGCCCGGCGTTGGATTTCCATGCATGGTTTTGCTTTGAACGTCAGCGGCGCTCTGGGCGGCTTTGATGCCATCACCCCCTGCGGCATCGATGGCGTGGTGATGACTTCGCTGGAACGCGAAGGGGCGCCGCCCCTCACGGTGGAAGCGGCCGCCAGCCATTTTGCCCCCTATCTTTTGCAATCCCTCGCCGCCCTGCGCCACCATGTCTGAAATCACCCGCGAAACTCTGATCGATGCACTCGAGCAGATCGCCACCCTGCTCGAACTTAAAGGAGAAAATCCCTTCAAAATCCGGGCCTACCGCACCGGGGCGGAAACCGTGCGCACCTTTCCCGGCGACTTCCTGCAACTGGCCCGGGACAACCAGCTGGAAGGCATCAAAGGCATCGGCGAAGCCCTGCGCGATAAACTCCACACTCTCGCAGCCACCGGAGCGCTGCCCTTCCTGGACAAGCTGAAGGCGGAATTTCCTGACACGATTTTTGAACTGTTCGACGTCTCCGGTCTGGGGGCCAAAAAAATCGCCGCTTTATATAGCGAACTCGGGGTGGGCTCCATCGCCGACCTGCAACGCGCCTGCGAATCCGGAGCGGCCGCCGAATTGGCCGGTTTCGGCGAAAAAACCACCGCCAAACTCCTCGCCGCCATCCAGTCCCGCGCCAAATATGCCGACTCCTTCCGCGTGGATCAGGTGGCCCCCGCTGTCCGCGAAATCCTGGACTACCTGCGCGACCAGCCTGAAACCTCCCGGGCGGAAGTGGCCGGCAGCTTCCGGCGCGGAAAGGAGACGGTGCATGACCTCGACTTCCTCGTCGCCACGAAGCACCCGAAGGCCACCATGGAAGCCTTTGTGGCTCCGCCCTGGGTGGAGTCGGTGATTGCGTCCGGCCCTACCAAAACCTCGGTACGCCTGCACAGCGGCGTGCAGTGTGACCTCCGGGTGGTCACCAACGCTGAATTCCCGTTTGCCCTCGTCTACTTCACCGGCAGCAAGGAACATAACATCCTGCTCCGCGCCCGGGCCCTCAAGCAGGGCTGGACCCTGAATGAATACCGGTTCGCGCCCACCGGCCCGGACTCGCCGGAAGTGCCCAGGGAAATTTACGAGGAGGCCCAGATCCACCGGTCACTCGGGCTGGAATTCATCGATCCCGCCCTGAGGGAAGGTGCCGGTGAGATCGAAGCCGCCGGGGCCGGCACCTTGCCCCGCCTCGTCGAAATGGAAAACCTGCGCGGCACCTTCCATAACCACACCACCGCCAGCGACGGCCACGCCACCCTGCGCCAGATGGCGGAAGCCGCCATGGAACTTGGCCTCCAATACCTTGGCATTGCCGATCACAGCAAATCATCCTTCCAGGCCAACGGTCTCGACGAAACCCGGCTGCGGGCCCAACTCGACGAAATCCGGGCCCTGAATGAGGAGTTCGCCCCGGACTTCCGCCTCTTCAGCGGCTCGGAGGTGGACATTCTCAAGGACGGTTCGCTGGACTTCCCGGACGACCTCCTCGCGGAACTCGACTATGTGGTCGCCAGCGTTCATAACGTCTTCACGCTGCCGGAAGCCGAGATGACGGCCCGGATCATCCGGGCGGTGGAAAACCCTTACGTCACCATGCTGGGGCACGCCACCGGCCGCCTGCTGTTGAAACGGGAACCTTATGCAGTGAATATTCCGGCGATCCTCGACGCCTGCGCCGCCAATGGCACCATCATTGAACTGAATGCCAGCCCGTGGCGGCTGGACATGGACTGGCGCTGGTGGCGCATGGCCAAGGAAAAGGGCATCAAGTGCTCGATCAATCCGGACGCCCACAGCGTTCATGGTCTGCAGGACCTCTGGTATGGCCTGCGCGCCGCCCGGAAGGGCTGGTTGACCCGGCAGGATGTGATCAATTGTCTGCCCCTGGGCAAGGTGGAAGCAGTCTTGGCGGCCAAGCGCGGACGGTAATCACGGTCCTGCGGACGGGTCTTGCATCGGGACGCAGACCAGCTAGCCTCGCGGGTATGCTTCGTTTTTTGGAATCGGTCTGGCTGGGGTTTTTCCTCGGGGGATTACTGTTGCTGGGCGTCTTTGGCACTTGGTCGGAGACCGCGCCCTTCTGGTACGGAGCCGGCCTCATCTGCGTGGCCGGAATGGGGGCGGTGGTATCCCGGCAGGGCCGGACCGGAGAGTCCATCGGATGGGGCTGCTTGGTCGTGATGCTGGTTTTTGCCGGGTATGTGGGATGGCGCGGGTTCACCTCGGAGGTTCGTTGGCTGGCACGGCAGGATCTCGTTTTTGCCGGCACGGCGTTGGTGGCCTACGGGCTGGTGGCGGTGCGTTTCACCGGCCGGCGGGCTCGGTTGGCGGTGCTGGCGGTGCTGCTGCTGCTGGTGGCCGCCAATGCCGGCGTGGGGCTTTACCAGTATTTTGAAAACCCGCGTTGGACCGTATTCCGTTGGTTTGGTCTGCGCCGGGCGGCGGAAGTTTCCGCCGGAGGATTTTTCGAAAGCGGCAACCATCTGGCTGGGTTCATGACGCTGGCCGGACTGCCGCTGCTGGGAGTGGCGGCCCTGGGCCGGGAACTGGGAGGTTTTGTGAGGGCGATGGGAGGATTGGGCTTTTTGCTGGCCGGGACGGGCGTGGCCTTTTCCACCAGCCGCGGCGGAACGGTTGGCTTTTTTGGAGGAATGGCGCTGCTGATTGGGGTATCCGCCCTGTTCTGGTGGAGTGAGCGGAAGCAACGCCGGGGCGGACCGCGGGGCCGGACCGGCTGGTGGCTGCTGGGCTTGGGATTTGCCTTTGCCGGCCTGCTCGGCGTGGCCAGCCTGAACCTGCGGAAATTCTTTGACGGGAGCTTGTCGATCACCTCACTCAATGGGCGCGGACCGATGTGGGACGCGGCCTTGGAGCAATGGCAGACCTCTCCCCTGCTGGGCACCGGAGCCCGCAGTTATGAATACATGGAGCGCGGTTTCCGCACTTTGGAAACGAAGTGGGCGACCTACTCCGGCGAAGTCGATGCGATTTTTGCCCATAATGACTATCTCCAATGCCTGGGCGATTACGGGCTGGTGGGATTGGGATTGGTCCTGCTGGTGGCCGGCTGGCACACCTGCCATGCGATGGTGGCCGTCCTGAAAGCTTCGGGCCGGAACGAGGCTCCCCACGGCAATGGGCTGGCCGCGGGATTGGCGGTGGGTTCCGTGGCCGCTCTGGCCGGGCTCATGGTGCAGGCGCTGGTGGAGTTCAATCTGCACATCGGGGTCAATGCCGTGATGACCGGCGTGCTGCTGGGATTCATGGCGACTCCGGGGTTCAAATCGCAGGCCCTGCCCGCCAGCAGCCGCCGCCCGGGAGAGCCGGAACCACGCCCCAGGGCAGGGGCCGGGATTTGTGGCCGACGGTTGGCCATGGGCGGCATCTTGGCGGCCATTTCCCTCGTTCTCCTGGAAACCGGATGGCGCTTGGCCCCAGGGGATTTTGCCTGGCGCCAGGGCAACCGGCAGCTCAGCACTGCAGTGACCCTGCCGGAACTGATCACCACCAGCGCCACCTTCCAGCGGGCCACCTCGCTGGATCCCGACAATGGCCAGGCGTGGTATCTGCGGGGACTGGTCACCCTGGAGATCGCCAGCCGGACGGCTGACAAATACGCCGCTCCCTTCTACGAAGCCTCCCTGACACAATTGGAGCGATGCCTTGAGGTCTACCCCAAACATCCTTACGCGGCCTCCCAGGCGGGGAAACTGGCCGGATATCTGGGCCGACCGGACGACGCGGAGGCGCACTTCAAAACCGCCCTGCGCTGGGGCCTCAATATTCAGAGCGTGAACGAACTCTACGGCGACCATCTGATGCAGCGGAAGGAATATTACAAGGCGTTGGGCTATCTGGTGATGGGCCTGCACCTGAGTTCCGACACCGACGTGCGGGCCAACCTGGAAAAGAAACTCCTCCGGTGCCTGGAACGCCTGAAGCAGCAGGGCATCACTCCGCCCCCGGAAGCCTTTTTGACTCCGGGAACGAATCCCCCCGCCCGCTGAAATCGGGGCGGGAATCAGCCCCTCGGCATTCCCTGCGCGCGTCCAGGCAACTACTTCAGGACCGGCAGCGGCGTGGTGAGGCTGCGCAGGAAAGCCATCAAATCCCGCAGGTCGCGTTTGGTCAGGCTGAGCCCGACCGGAGGCATGGGCGAGACCGGCGGCAGCTGCTCCTTGATGGTCGACCTGGCGACCGATTTGCTTTCACCTTCCGCCGTGCGGAGCGTGAGGGTTTCAGCCGTTTCGGCCATCACGGTGCCCACCAGAACCGTGCCATCCTGCGAGGTCACCACTGAAATACCGAAGCCCGGGACGACAATGTTATTCGGATACAACACCGAGTCGAGCATCTGGGCCGGCTGGGAAATCAGGGCCAGCCCCGTGAGACGCGGACCCGCGCTGCCGCCTTCCCCTTCCGCCCGGTGGCATTTCAGACAGGTGCCCTGATTGGCGAAGACCTCCCGCCCCCTCGCCGGATCCCCTCCCTGAAGAGTCAGGTCGTAAACACTGTGACCGACTTTGGCGAGCGAGGTTTCGTAGGCGGCCAGCTTTGCCTTCAGTTCCGGCTCGGGACGCAGCGAAGCGGCCTCGAGGAGATCCAGCCGCAGGGCTTCCGGCACATTGCCCGCGCTGAGCCTATCGAGTTCTGCGGCCAGCAGGGCCGCGGATGCGGGTGTGGCGA
>JAYUWQ010000693.1:0-3498 GCA_043753485.1 bacterium | reverse complement strand
GGGAAGGCATCACGCACCGCGCACATTTGTGGATAGTCCGCATGACCCAGGGCCAGCGCCAACCGGCAGAAAAAAGCCGATCCATGGCGGCTCATCTGGGCCATCGTCGCCAGGTCGAGCTCAGGCTCATTCAGGGGTTCCAACGAAGGGTTAAGCGGAGGGGCTGCCGGCAGGGGCAAATCAGCGAGCTTCCATCCCAGCAGCGCTCCATCGCGGTCCTTGACCACCCGGCCATTCAACACCACCAGTGCCGCCCCCTCAGCCTCCTGCCACACCGTCTGGCCTGCCTCCCCTATCTCCAAAAATTCCCTCCCCGGCCCATGGACCAGCAAGATAACCAATCTGCCTTCCCCGCCCAGCTCTCCGACTACTGGGTCGCCCGCGTCACCATGCACGGCGGTGACGAACCCTTCACGATCGATACCCTGCAGGTAGAGGACCTGCTCCGGGAGCAACGGGATCTCGTGGAATCGCAGTTTGACCGCCCACCAGGCTTCCGGGATTTCGAGGGCCGCCAGCTCCCTATCTGGGGGGTTGTTGGCATTTTCCCCACCGCCGCAGAAGCCTCCCGGGCTCTTGACGTCTACGAGGCTTGGCGCAGGGGCAGTTGATTGGCTTTCCTTATAGGGTTCCATGGGTGCGTGAGGGAGGTTCTAACTACTGATTGAAGAAAATTTTCCCCGGTTGGCCCCGGTCCGGTGGTATCTCCGGACCGGGGCCGGCCCTTGCAGGCCGTGGGGTTTCTTGTGATTCCCGTCGCGGGGAAAGGGTAATGCCAGGGCGGCGGCCAGCGGTGCGGTAGGAGTCTCGCTCCCGCGTGCCGGCCTCTCCACGTCCGCCCCGGCAAAGGGGTCAGCTGGCCTTGGCCATTTCTGGTCCGGTCTGCGGCACAAAGGCCCGCAGGGCGCGCAGCATCACCTCGTCAGGGGTCAGCCCCTCACGTTCGGCATAGGCCATCAGGCGGGTGAACTCCTCCGCCGGCAGCATCTCCTGCAGCGGCACTTGGATGTTGGCAACGATGGGCGGTTTCATGGCTTTGCAGGGGGTTAAAATATCGCAGCGATATTTTCTTCCTCGATTTAACTTGCGTCACGACATTGCGCAAGTAATAAATACTCTCGCTACGATATTTCTTTCCCGGCACGCCACGCGTATCCCCCATGAAATCTTATGACCGGCCCACAGCTCAAAGCCTTGCGCATTCAGCGCGATCTCACCCAACCCCAGTTAGCGGAGTTCCTGGGGGACACCACCGCCAGCACCGTCTCCAAATGGGAGAAGGACACCCATCCCATTCCGCAATGGGTCGAGGACAAGATGCTATCCAGCACCACCCTGTCTCTACCGTTGGACATGCTCCAACAGATCATGACCTACGCCACGGCGCATCAGACCGACTTTGCCGGACTTCTCACCCGCGCCCTCCGCGCCTATCTGAATCCGCCCACCGCCATGCCGGCACCGTCCGAGCCCTACATTGCAGACCCCGCCAATCCCCGGCCGGAGCCCAAAGCCGCCGAGGAGCCCCCCGCTTAGTCAGGCGTCAGCCCTCCAGTTTCCGCCGTTTCCTCACCGCCTCTATCCCCATCTGCGCACCAAAGCAGGCCGGGACAGCGCAGGCCTTGAGCACCAGCTCTGCATACGGTCCATCTTCCGGGCCACAGACCGGCCCCAGCAGCAAAAGGGATATCCCAAGCCCCAGCGCCACTCTTGCCGCGAATTCGATCGCCCAGTCCACCCACGGCCAGCCAATCCGCCACCATCCCTCCCGGAAGGTTTCATGGGCATGGCCCGCCACAAAGCCAGCCAACGCGCCGGCCGTCCCCAGCCATTCCACATTCACCGGCGCGCTTCCCTCCGGTAGGCCTTCCCCCGCACACTCTGGTGCGTTCCCCAGAACCGGCTGCTGGTCCCCTCATCCAGCACCAGATGCGTCCCGCCCAGCCGGGCCGTCTCATTCAGGGCCGCATTCAGCGCGCCCTGATAGCTCGCCTGTTGGAAGGCCACACCGGCCAGCGGCGCACTCGTGGCCACATTGCCCACGAAGGTCATCCCCCGCACCGCCTCCGGCCCCACCGTCTCCACCATCCGGCCCTGCTCACTCATGGAGGCACACCCTGCCAGAAGCAGCAGGCCGCATAACACCGGCAAAAATCGTTTCATATCCCCTCTCATAAACCACGCCCGCGCCCCCTGACAAGCCAAAACGCCCGCCCCCTCTGAACCCTGAAACCTAAACCCTTTCACCTCTTCCCCATCATGCCTGCCAATCCCCTGCGCACCCCTATCCTGCCCCTGCAGCACCGCCAGCTTTCCGGAGAGGAGCCCCTCCTGCCCGGGGACCTCGTCTGGCACATCCAGCCCGGCGCCTTCCAGCCCGCCCGGCCCAGCTTCCACAGCCTCCGCGCCGGCGTCTTCCTCTGCGCCATCCGCCCGCTCTGATTCCTCCCCCAAACCCAAACACCAACCCAAACACCCAGCCCATATCACATCATGTCATTCAGCCCATTGCCCACCACCCGGAAGCCCTCCCGCGTCAGCCACCCCTTGCGTTATGCCACCATCATCCGTGCCAACGCCAGCAGGGAGGTGCACAGCGTCCGCATCATGATCCAGCGCAGCGTATTGGATCAGGTCAAAGGGGACCCACGCTTCTGGCGGCTGGATATCGACCTCGAAGCCCGCCGCGCCCGCCTCACCGGCATCATGCAGGACGACGGCCTGCCCGCCACCAAAGGCATGCCCATCCATGAAAAGCCCGATATCGGCTTCAATTGGCTGCTGCCGGATTCCCACCTCGCCTGCTTCCCCCAGACCGATGGCAAGACCACCGCCCCGCCCGCACCCGATCAATCTACCCATGAAAATCACCCACTCTCCCACCGCCCATGGCAAACTCCGCCGCTGGCTGGCCGCCCGCGCTGCCAGCATCAGCTCCCAGCATCAGCTCCCAGCTCCACGGCGCCCCGCCCTCCGCCGACAGCAGCATAGAGGACCTCGCCCAGCAGATCCTCAGCACCTTCAACGGCTCCGCTCCCGGCCTGCAGCACCTGCTTGGCGTTGCCGTCTACATGGGTCCGGATGGAAATTGCCAGGTCTACCAAAGCCTCATGGCCCACCAGGGCGCCATCCCCGACCGGTCCGCCATCGCCCGGCAATTTACGGATCATCTGGTGACCGCGGATCCCCGGCTGAAAACCCTCCAGCTCATCCACCGCGGCGCCGTGCCCATCGCCGTGCCGCCCTCCATGTCCAACCACACTGGCCCGGCCGACTTCGAAGGCGCCCTCCTCACCCTCTTCCCCCATTTCCAAAAGGAATCCGAAACCCCGCCGGAGTTCCTCCGCTGCCTCTTCCTCCTCTGCCGCCAGATCGAGACCATGCTGCACAACATCCCCGCCCGCAGCTTCCAGGACGGTTTGGCCCTGTTGCAGCAGCCGGATTGCCCGCCCCCGCCGCCTCACCTGTCCACATTCCTCCAGTGGGCTCAGGCCGTCG
>JAYUWQ010000692.1:0-3507 GCA_043753485.1 bacterium | reverse complement strand
GCAGATGCGCTGCGTGCGCCACATCGCGGAACGCATTACGGAACTGCTGAGCACCCACCCCGGAGGGTGGGCGCTGGCCGCGCCGGGTGAAATCCTTCATCCCATCCTGGAACATCTGTCCGCGGAAGTCACCAGCCGCCACCAACTGTGTCTGCCCAAGGATCTGGTGAAAATTCCCGCCACGGAAATTGCCGATCATTTTCTCAAAGCCCGGCAGCACGCCTGAACCCCACATTCCCCAAAAACCCAACTCTATGAAAACGAATCGCTCCCCGGATACGAAGGCGCCTGCCTCTGCGGACACGCCAGTCAATGCGGATAAGGATACAGACTCCCTGGGCGGGGTGCCGATCATTGAAACCGACAACCTCGATGAAACGGTGCTTGGTGCTGCTGCGGTGGGCCATCCGGACCAGGTGCCACCAGAGGTCGTGCGGGGAACTGAAGCGCTGACGCAGTGGGATGAACCTGCGGATACGACGGGCACGTGGACCCCGCGGGAGGGCCGGGATGACGAAACGTTGGAAGCGGAGCGCTTGGTCGAAGCCGGATCAGAGGAAGCGGACCGGGAAAGACGTCAGGCGGCGAGGGAGACAGAAGATTAAGTTCCGGCGGCTGGGAAATGCCGGGAGAGGGCGGGAGCAGGTCATTCTGCGGCAAGCGGGCGGCGCGACAGTGCTGCGGCCGGAAAGCGACAGCGGGCTGCACGCATTCCAAAGCCGGGAGCGGCAGGATGTGCCTTCAAGTCAAACGTTTGGGTAATTTGGATGGGCTCCGGGGGACGAGTGGGGACACCGGTCTCATATTCCTTGGGGGCGGTTCTTGGCCAAGGCTTTGGGAGACCGGGGGGAACCTCGTCCACCTGTGGATCTGCTGGATCTTTCGCTTCACGCGGGCCTGAGCTTAGCCCGGTTGCGTCAATGACGGGCCACGGATGATACTCATCCTCAAAGATATAGGCAAGTAAGGGGATTCATCCTGAAAGTGAATGCTGACTTCACCCTAAATCCGTGGTAATCAGTCGTATCCGTGCCATTTGCCTTCGGCTGTCTCCGCTACGCTATGGCTGTGGTCCGTTAGCGTCCATTTTAGGCTTAGTTGTAGGCGAGGACTTCCACGTGGCGGTGCAGGGGAGGCAGGAGCCTGTCGCGGATCGCGTCCTTGACCACATGGTCCACGCTGTGGTCCAGCAGGGCTTCGTGGTATTCACGGACGCCATGTTTTTCGCCTTGGAGCAGCGCGGCGATGGCGTAGTCCTCGCCAAACCAGGCGGCCACGGTTTCGACGGTGCCGGCGAGGCTGCCCCAGGAACCGGAAGAGGTGGAGGGCTCTCCGCCGTGCTGGTGCATCAGGTCCCGGAGGATTTGCGCACTGTTGATGTGTTCCCGGCGGATCTCCCACAGAACGGAATGCAGGGGGGACTCGGTGAACTTGTGAATGGCGTGGCCGTAGGTTTCGATGGCGGAGAGTTCACCGCGCAGGAGGGAATCGAGGATTCCGTTGGTGTGTTCGGTGGTGTTCATAATATAAAAAAGCGGAACCTGACGGCTCTCTTTTGCAGGGAGAATGCCAGGTGGCCTATTCCGGGGAAATGCCCGGACCAAAGCACCTCCGTCCCGTGCCAGCGTGGGCTATGGGCCTGGCGGGAGGGCAGAGCAGGGGAGGAGCCCCGCCGGCGCGGCCTGCAAAGTGCGGCACGGCGTTATCCTCAGGGTGGCAAATTGCCAGCGCAGAACCTGCTGCCGTGAAGGGGCGGAGGTCAGGGACTGGGGAAACTTCTGAAGATGGGAATCCGCAGGCCGGGGGGAACCAGGGCGGGGTAATCCGGGGACGTTACTGCGGAAAGACGCGGTAGAAGCGGCGGGTGGTGTTGGCCGGGATGGTGTTGTCCAGGAAGCTGGTGGTGCCGGCATCCCCGTTGATGGAGGTGGCGACATTAACCCACGAGGCAGGGGTGTCCATGGTGGAGGAGGCCTGGAGGGTGTAGAGCCGGCCGGCGGTGGAAGTCCACGTGATGGTGGCCTCGCGGAACAGGGCATCATAACTGAAGGCGGTGATGGCGACCGGAGCCGCCGGGGAGGCGCTGCCGATGCGGATGTAGTCGATCTCCACAGTACGCCCGCTGACGACTCCGGGATCGATCCGCAATTGGGTCAGGTTGCCTTCGAAGACGCCCGCAAAGCTGACCTGATAGGTGTGGAATTGACCATCACCGATCATCTGGCTGGACGGGATTTCCGTGCGGCGGGCCGCGGCAATGCCGCCGCTGCCATCACCCCAGAAGATTTCCACAAGGTCGCTGTCGGTCTGGCGGAGGCGGATTTCGAGGATGGTGCCAGTGGTGGCAGGATCCACCGCCAGTCCCCCGCGGAACATCTGCGGATCGGCCACAGTGGTGGTGACGGTGAGCAGGCCACCGGCAGCGGCTCCCGTGGCATTGGTGAAGGTCCAGGTGTCGTTGTTGCCATCCGTTTCCCACTCGCCCAGGCTGGTGAAACTGCCGATGGCGGGGGCATCGGCGGCGATGAAGGAAGGCACCGATTTCACCCGCAGGGCGAGGCTGGTGGTGGAGTCCGGATAGCCGGTGTAGTCCGCGGTGATGGTATAGAGCGTGGTCGGGGCAAGGACGTTGGGAGTGCCGCTGATGGTGCCGCTGAATGGATCGAGGAACAGGCCTTCCGGGAGCCCGGGGGTGATGGTGAAGAGGTCGGGAGCGGGCCCGGCGAGGACCGGGGTATTGTCGGTGATGGCGGCGCCGATATTGTAGATGGCAGGGGAAATGCCATAACTCAAAATGCCGGGATCGCGCACTTCGAGGGTCAGGGCATAGGTATTGGTGACGCCTCCGGAGAAGGTGGCGGTGATATCATAAGCGGTGGCGGGGCTGAGAACGGTGGGGGTGCCGCTGATGACCCCGCTGGCAGGGTTCAGCACCAGCCCCGCCGGCAGGGCGGGCAGAATGCTGAAACTGTTGGCGGTGCCGTTGACCACGGAGGGGGCATTGGGCTCGATCGGCTGATTCCGGATGTAGGTGGCTGGGAAGACCTGATAGCTGGTGATCTGCGGATTGGGGAAACTGCCCGCCACGTTGGGATCGCTCCCGAAGGCGACTTCGATGCCATCGGAGAAGGTATCCCCATCGGAGTCGGCCACGTTGGGCTTGCTGCCGGTGTCGGTGGAACTGACAAAAATGCCGGTGTTGGTTTCCACGAGATCGGCGAGGCCGTCGCCATCGGTATCCGGGGCGATCATGCCAAAGCGGACGTAATCGATATCAAAGGTTTTGGCGGCGGCGAGATCGGCCACGGGATCAAGGCGGAGGCTGGTGATGTTTCCGTTCAGGAAATCGCCGAGCCGGGCCTGATAGACGTGGAATTGCCCATCGCCGGGGCTGGTCAGGTTGCTGGTGCGACGGGTCCCGGCGAAACCCCCGGCGGCATCGGCCCAGAACAGGTCGATGCGGCTGGTTTCATCGAGTGCCTTCCTCATGCGGATCTCGACCATGGG
>JAYUWQ010000691.1:0-3510 GCA_043753485.1 bacterium | reverse complement strand
GTCAGCGTTCCCGTCATCCGCTGCACCTTCCCCTTGCGGGTCCGCGTGTCATCCAACTTCCAGTCAAACGGCCCGCGGGCCACTTCTTCCCACGTCCGTCCCAGCAGCACCGGCAGGGCCTCGTCGATGTATTCCGGCCGGGCCGCGATTTGCCGGTCGGCGTCCGCCTGCCATTCCTTGAGCAGGCGTTTTTCAAAAGCAGGATCTGACGCCGCCGGAGCCGGATGCGCGTCATCCCAGACCGTCAGGTCCGCTTTGCTCAATAACGTAAAAGAAGCCTCCACGGCGGGAGCCGGCCGCGGCGACTTCAAATGCCGTTCCATCCATTGATACATCGCGAGGCGGCTGGGCAGATTGTAGTTATGGGGAAACTCGGTGCGGTTCAGCAGCGTGACCTTTTCCGGAGTTCCGGTCAGTTGGTAGATCTGCTGGAGTTGGGGGAATCCTTTGGTGGAAAACTCCTTCGTCCAGTCATCCGCTGCCGTGTAGCCCGCTGGCTTCGGGGCAAACAGCGCCGCTAATTCCACATTGCCGGTGCCAATCCGCAGCAGGCTGGCATTCTCACAGGTGCAGCCCCCCTGCATCGCGGTCGAGACCATCACTGCCGGGAAAATCACCGCCGGGCGGGGATCCAGGGCGGCGAGGAGAAACGTCTGGGTGGCTCCTCCGCTGGCCCCCGTCACCCCGATCCGGGCGGGGTCAACCTCCGGGAGACTGGTGATAAAGTCCAAGGCCCGGATGCCGCTCCACGTCTGCAGGCCCATGATGCTTTGCAGCCGGCCCTCCGCCGCGGCACTGAAGAAACCCCAGCTTCCCGGCGCGGTCATGTCAGGGCGTTGGGCTTTGAACAGATGCGCCAGGGCCTGGGAAAACTGGATGCTGTCGGCATAACCGATCATGTCGTAGTGGAACACCACGCAGCCCATCCGGGCCAGCTGCACGCACCGCGCCTGCAGCGGACTGCGGGCCGCCGTCTCATCGCGTTCTCCACCGGAAGCCATTTGCCGCGCCACTTCCGCATCCTCGGCGCGCATGAACCGCCCATCCGGCCAATGGCCATGCGGGCAGAGCACCGCCGGCAGGGGACCGCTCAGATTCAAAGGACGATAGAGACTTCCCGTCACGTAAAACCCCGGCATGGCTTCGAAAAAGGCTTTCTCCACGGCATAGCCATCAAGCTCCCGCCGCCCATGGATCACCGCCTTCAGGGGCGTCTTCGACGGCATCGGAAACAAGCCCTGGGACACCTGCACCTGCCGCCGCACCACCGCGGCCCGCGCTTCCCATTCCCCGCGCGTCGCGGGCGGGGTAAATGAAAAGTCGCCATTCAAATCCTTCAGCGGTCCGCTGCGGTGGTCGGCGGGGGCCGCATCCGCGGAGGCCCATGGCAGGGGAACCAGGGTGAAGGCCAGCAAAGTCAGGAAAGTACGCATAAAAAACGCCGGGTCAGGCGGCGGCAGTCTGCGGCGGCAGGACGGTCCATGAAAAGGACAAAACGCTTTACGGCACGACTTTCAGGACGCCATGCATCAACCGCCAATGGCCGGGGAAGGTGCAGAGATACGGATAGTCACCGGGGTGGGCGGGGGCGGTGAATTCGATGAGATCAGACTGGCCAAGGCCGATCAGCTTGGAGCTGGTGGCGAGGATTTCAGGGCTGTCCGGGAGGTACTGTTTGGCCATGGCCTGCGGGTCCGTCAGCATCCGGTCGGCCAAGGCCCCGATCTGTTCCAATTGCCCGGGATTGACCAGCAGGAAATTGTGTTGCAGCGGGCACTTTTCATTCCGGAAAAGGAGGATGACCCTGGCGCCGGCTTTTGCTTCCAGCACGGGGCGGTCAAATTTCATCACGGCCGGCACAACCCCCAGCATGAGTTTCACCGCCCCCACAGATTCGTCCGTGGAAATTACGGCCACGCCTCCCGCCACCACCACCGGTGGGGCCGGAAGGAGGGCGGGTGGAGCAGGCAGGGGTGGTTCAGGCAGGGGTGGTTCGGGTACTGCGGGAAGGGGTTCGGCGAGGGGCGTTGTTTCGACGGGGCGGTCTGCACGTGGCAGGGACGGGGTGGCTTGAGCCACCATGGTCTGGGTTTCATGCGGCCTCGAAGGTGTCAAGAGTCGGAACGGCACCACCACCACCGCACAGGTGCCCAGAACCACTGCCGCCTTGCCCCACCAGGACCAGGTGGCAAGGGTCGCGGCCAAACCGGTCGCCGCGGTGGCAGGAGCCTGCAGGGCAGCGGTGGCGAGCGCCTGGGGCAGACCGGCCGGAGCGTGGGCCTGGGATGCCAGCCCCAGCGCGGTTCCGAGGGCGAGGGTGGTGCTGGTGATGCCCTGGCGTTGCAGCACCCGGCGCAGTTTTTCCAAGGCCCGGGACACCCGCATCCGGGCCGAGTTTTCGGAAAGTCCGGTCAGGCCTCCGACCTCGCGCAGATCGCGGCCTTCCAGATACCGCAGCACGAGGGCATCCCGGTCCGCGGCGGACAGGCGGCCCAGCGCTTCGTCCAAAACCGGGGCCATGCGGCGCCAGAGCGATTCATCACCGGATTGTGATAGGGAGGTTTCCATGGCGGCACGGTGTTCACGTTGGCGGCGGCGCTGCTCGGTTCGGATCAGCTTGGCGGTGACAAACCCGGTATGCCGGTGCAGCCAGCCCGCGAGCACCGTATGCGGCGGCAGGGAGCCTGCCTTTTGCGCCAGGTCGGTGAAAACCACCTGCGCGGCATCGCGCGCCAGGGCATGATCCCCGCCCGTGCGCCGCAGCGCCGTTTGATAGACCAGGCCGGCATGCCGTTCCACCAGGTCACGGAAAGCCCGGTCCGAGGACTCGGTCAGGTAGCGGTGGAGCAGGGCGCGGGAGGGGTCCATGAAGCGGTGGTTTCATGGAGTAGAACCCGCGGCGTGGAGGAAACCGCACAACTATTTTCGGGATCGGGGCCAACCCTACAACCGTCCCGCCAGGAGTTCGCGCTGGAAGATCAGTTCCTTGGGGAGGTTGTCATAGAGATTGAGGTAGAGTTCCCCCTGACTGATCAGCTCCTCGCGCCATTCGTTGGGATTGAAGGCCATGGCGGCGTCGAATTTTTCGCGGCTGAAGCCTTCGAGTCCCTTGGTGTTGAAGTCCTCGTAGTGGGGGACCCACCCGATATTCTGCTCGTGGCCGGGGACACGGCCCTGACAACGATTGAAGATCCATTCGAGGACGCGCATGTTGTCGCCGAAGCCGGGCCAGAGGAATTTCCCTTCGGCATTTTTCCGGAACCAGTTCACATGGAAAATGCGGGGGAGATGGGTGATGAGACGGCGCATTTCGATCCAATGGCGGAAATAATGCCCCATGTTATAACCACAGAAGGGCAGCATGGCCATCGGATCGCGGCGCACCCGGCCCACCGCTCCCGCGGCGGCCGCGGTGGTCTCGCTGCCCATGGTGGCGCCCATGTAAACCCCGTGGACCCAATTGAAGGCCTGATAGACCAGCGGCATGGTGGTGGGCCGGCGGCCCCCGAA
>JAYUWQ010000690.1:0-3515 GCA_043753485.1 bacterium | reverse complement strand
CCGGCGGAGCCTTCCGGGAAAATCAGGTCGTCGCCGAACGTTCCATGGACTCCATGGACCTCGAAAAGGAAAAAGGCATCACTATCCGGTCCAAAAATACCTCCGTACACTGGGGCGACCGTATTATCAATATCGTCGATACCCCCGGCCACGCCGACTTCGGCGCAGAAGTGGAACGCGTCATGAAGATGGTCGATGGTGTGCTCCTCGTGGTGGACGCTTACGATGGTCCCCAGGCCCAGACCCGCTTTGTGTTGCGCAAAGCCCTCCAGGAAAACCTGAAGGTCATCCTCGTCATCAACAAGATTGACCGGCCGCACTCCGAGCCGGCCGCGATGCATGACAAGGTGCTCGAACTCCTCATCGAACTCGACGCCAACGACGACCAGTTCAACGCCCCCACCTTCTACGGCTCCGCCCGTGACGGTTTCTTCAAGGCCAACCTGTCCGACGAAAACGTGGACATGATCCCCCTCCTCCAAGGCATCTGGGACCACATCCCGGCTCCCGATGTCGATCCCAACGGTCCGTTCCGCATGTTGGCCTCCAACATCGCGTGGGATGATTATGTCGGTCGTGTCGCCATGGGCAAGGTGCTCAGCGGCAAAGTGGCGAAAGGTGATAACATCTTCCTCTACCGCAAGGACGGCACCAAGGTCCGCACCAAGGTCAGCCGCATCTTTGAATACTCCGCCCTCCAGACCAGCTTCGCCGAAGAAGCGGTCGCCGGCAACATCGTCGGCATCGCCGGCTGCGAAGACGTCGATATCGGCGAGACCCTCTCTACTCTGGAAGACGACGTCGCGATTCCCTTCGTGGACATTGACCCTCCCACCATCTCCATGGAGTTCAGCGTCAACGACAGTCCCGGAGCCGGCAAAGAAGGCAAATACGTCACCAGCCGTCAGATCCGCGACCGCCTGATGAAGGAGATGAAATCCAACATCTCCATCTTCGTCACCGATGGCGAACTCTCCGGCGTTTTCAACGTCAGCGCCCGTGGCGCGATGCAAATCGCCGTGCTCGTGGAGCAAATGCGCCGCGAAGGCTTCGAACTGCTTGTCAGCCGTCCTAACGTCATCACCAAAAAGGACGAAAACGGCACCACAACCGAGCCGTTCGAGACCCTCTACATCGAAGTTCCTGAGGAATACATCAACGGCGTGCTCAAGCGCATCAACGACCGTCGCGGCGTGCTCATCAACATGACCGCCCACAAGACCAGCAGCTTCATCGAAGCCGAAATCAGCACCCGTGGTCTGATCGGGTTCGAATACGATCTGATGAACCTCACGAGCGGTCACGGCGTGATGAGCCACCTCTTCAAGCACTACGCGCCATGGGCCGGCGCCATCGTCACCCGCACCAGCGGCACCTTGGTCAGCATGGAAACCGGCGAGGCCACTCCCTACAGCCTCGACGTCGTGCAGACCCGCGGCAAACTCTTCGTCGGCCCTGGCGACATCGTGTATGCCGGCATGCTGGTTGGTGAAAACCCCCGTGCGGACGATCTCCCCGTCAATCCCTGCAAGGCCAAGCAGCTCACCAACTTCCGCACCACCGGCGCGGATAAAACGACCGGCCTGACCCCGCCGATCCGCTTCAGCCTCGAGCGCGCCATCGAATACATCCAGGCCGACGAACTCGTCGAAGCCACCCCGAAAAACATCCGCCTCCGCAAACGCATCCTCGACTCCGGCGAACGCCGCCGCGTCCAGAAACGCGAAGACGCCCTGAGCGGAGTCTAATCGGAAATCGCACTTCTTAAAACCCGCAGCAAGGCCCGCGCCCGCTGCGGGTTTTTTGTGTCCGGGAGGGCCAGACCAAGGGAGTAGGCGGAACTCTCCTGCTAACCCCTGGCCAACCGGGTCTTGAGCTTCCTCACCAACGCCGGATTGCTTTCCAATTCCTCCGTAATCAGCGTCAGAACCCCAAGGGTTTGACTGGAAATGTGGTGTTCCATGCCCTCCACGTCCTTGTAAATCGTCTCCTCATCCACACCGAAACGACGCAGCAGGCGTGTCAGGACCTCGTGCCGCTCGATGATGTGCCGGGCAATTTCCCGCCCCCTGTCCGTCAGGATGATGCCCCGGTATTTTTCATAAATCACAAATCCCTCGGCATCCATCCGCTGGATCATCGCAGATACGCTGGCTTGGGAGACGCCAAGATTCGCCGCGATGTCCACGGCCCGCGCGTAGCCCTTCGTTTCGATGAGCTGATGGATCTGCTCCAGGTAATCCTGGACAGCGGTGGTGGTTTGCGGCGTGAGAGGCACTTTTTCACTATAACCGCGCCGCGGAACGACTCAATCCGAAAAAACTATGCCTTGACGAACGAACTTAGTCTAGACTAAATCTGTATGCCATGGCAAACATCCTTCGTTGTTCTTCACTCCTGCTGGCCCTCCCGGCATTTCCTGTCCTCCTGCTTGCATCCACTGCGTCCGCCGCACCGCCTCTGCGCGAACTGAGCACCGACCGGCCGGACACCACCGAAAGCGCCCGCAGCGTGGACGCCGGGCACTTCCAGTTTGAATTCGAAATCGCCGCCTGGGAAAGCGACGGCGGCACCCGCACCCTGAAGCTCGGTGAACTGAATCTGAAGGCGGGACTGGATGACTCCACCGACCTGCAATTGGTCCTGCCTCTCTTCAGCCGCACCAGCGGGGGACCGGAAGGGTTCGGCGATATCGAACTCCGGCTGAAGCGGAATTTGTGGGGCAATGACGACGGCCCCACCGCGTTGGCCGTGATGCCCTTTGTGAAAATCCCCACTGCCTCCCATGACCTTGGAAACGGAAAATGGGAAGGCGGCTTGCTCGTCCCCTTCGCCTTTTCCCTGCCTGCCGGCTGGGAGTCCGCAGTGATGACCGGGATCGACCTCGCCGCCGATGACACCGGGAACGGCTACCATGCCGTTTTCGTGAATTCCATCACCGCCAGCCACGGTCTGACGGAATCGACCGCGTTCTTCGTGGAGTTGGTCAGCGTGCTCAGCGCGGAGTCCGGCGCGGACGACGAAGCCTATTTCAACGCCGGCCTGACTTGGGCTGTGCGGCCGCAGTGGCAGGTGGATGGCGGCATCCGCGCCGGGCTGACATCCGCCTCCACCGACTTCACCCCGTTTCTTGGATTGAGCGCCAAATTCTGACCCCGGACTTAGTCATTCCTAAGATTATCAGTTGATATGAATACAATCCTCCCTACCTGTAAAAACGTTATGAACGTCGTTTTCCCCCATCAACCGGTGAACCGCCGCCGCGCCGCCTGCCTGCTCATGGCCGCCACCGCGTTGATGCTCACCGGTTGCGGTGCAGAAAAATCCGGTGCGTCCTCCGGAAAAAAACGCATCGTCACCAGCTTCACCATCATCGCTGATATGGCGCGGGAAGTGGCGGGCACTGCCGCCGAGGTGGAATCCATCACCAAGCCGGGAGCCGAGATCCACGGTTATGAACCCACTCCCAAGGATATCGTCAAAGCCCAGCAGGCCGACCTCGTCCTGTGGAATGG
>JAYUWQ010000689.1:0-3516 GCA_043753485.1 bacterium | reverse complement strand
TTTGTTTTTGGGCAGGTCGCCGCCTTGCACAGCTTCAGCGATGTGTTTGCCATGGGGGCTGAACCCCACAGTTGTCTGGCCACGGCCCTGGTGCCTTTTGGAGGTGCGGCGCTAACTGGGGAATTGCTCTATCAGTTGTTGGCCGGGGTGCTCACCGTGCTGCGGGAAAGCGGGGCCCGCCTGCTGGGCGGACATACGGCGGAGGGTTCCCCCATGGCGCTGACGCTGGTCTGCAATGGCTTGGCACCGCCCGGCCGCCTCCTGACCAAAGGAGGGCTGCGTCCCGGTGATGTGCTCATCCTCACCAAACCACTCGGCGTCGGCATGCTTTATGCCGCAGCCATGCGGCGGCTGGCGCGGGCGCGTTGGCTCGATGCCGCCGAGCGATCCATGTTGCGCTCCAACCTGCCAACCAGCCGGATTCTGCGCGATCATGGAGCCACCGGATGCACGGATGTCACCGGGTTTGGATTGGCCGGCCACCTGCAGGAAATGCTCCGCGCCTCGGGGTGTGGCGCCGTGGTGAAGCTTGATGCTCTGTCCCTGTTGGAAGGAGCGCTGGAGGTCTCCCGGCTGGGGATTCACAGTTCGCTCCACGGATCAAATGCCGCGTCCCTGCCGCTATCCGCGGACTCAGCGTCCTTTGCGGAGCATTCCCATTTTCCGTTGTTGTTTGATCCCCAGACATCGGGTGGCCTGCTCGCCGGCGTGGATGCGGACCAGGTGGAAAGCTGTCTCGCGGCAATGCATGCCGCGGGGTATCCGGAGGCAGCGGTTATCGGACAGATCACGGCAGGTCCGCCGCATGGTCCCGTGCTTACGTTTTCCTGACGCTTCCAAGACTGCGCAAATCGCCATTCCGCCGCGTGAACCCTTCCCGGTCGCAGCGTTCCAGAAACGGGATCATGATCCGCCGGGAGCTGCCCAATAACGTTCTCAGATCGCTCACCTTGGCGGGGCCCTGCTCGTTGATGAATTCCGCCAGCATCGTTCTCATTTTCCGATGGGCTTCCGCGGTCAACACCACGTCAGGATTCAGCTCGATAATCTGGCCGGACTCCCGGAAAAACCGCAATGCCTGTTGTGCAGGCAGATCCGGTGCCACTTCACTGCGGGAGGGAGGATCAAAGGGCTTGAGGGCCAGAGCGGCCAGGACCCGCGCGCCGGCTGCCTGGAGGGGCGGTGGCAGGGCCGCCTGGTGCGCCTGCCGCTGGATGGCATGGCGCACTTTCACAAATCCGTTCTGACAGAGGTCCGCGATCAGCGTCTCAAAAACCTTGGGGCCCTTCACTTCACTCCCCAGCGCGCTCGCCAGCCGGCCGATGTCCAGCCCGGGCAGGTTCGGATGTTTCCGGTGCTCCTCATCAATGACCGCGGTCGCAGCACTGACGAGCTTTTTCCACCATCCCGCTTCGGCCAAAAAGTCACCGCGGGCAATCACTTCGCCAGCCGCGATGCGCCCGTTCACCGCATCATCCACCTGACTTGCACTGAATCCGGACTTTGCCAGCAAGGTCAACCGCTGCGCCACCCGATGGCGGGCGAGGTGGCTCGCCACAAATACGGCAGGGTCGGAGGGAGCCGCGGCCCGGGCAGCCAACAGCTGTTGCTGGGCTTTGGTGCGGAATCCCCGGGCGCTGGCATCGGGATCAAGCACGAGGCCACCCGCCAGGGTATGGCGCGCCGAGGCATCACGAAGCACTATCCGATCCCCGGCAAAGATCAGCATGGGCGTTTCCATCCGCAGCTGCGCCACTTCCGCCCCCCCGGGCAACAGTTCCCCGGCGTTTTTCAGATAGACCCGGGCGGCTGAACTGCCGCTGCCATGGTGTACCCGCAGCCGTTCGCCGTGCCGGAGCGGAGGCGCATCCGCCGGCAGCCGGGCCAGACGGGTGAGCAGCAGATCAAAAATGCGGCTGGGCTCCCCGGCGCCCGGAAGGGTGATGACATGCCCGCGGGCGAGGCCGCCATCGCCGGCACGATGCTGCACGCTGGCTTCCGGAAGATTCAGGGCGGCTCGCTGTCCGGGGCCGATCCCGGCCACCTCATGGTGGTGATTTTGAATCATACGCACCCGCAACGGCGTCCCGCCCGGCCGGGCCACCACACTGTCTCCCACGTGCAATTTTCCTCCGGTCAACGTGCCGGTCACGACCGTGCCCAAACCGCGCAGGCTGAAGGCACGATCGACGGCCAGCCGCGGCTTGCCGATGTCCTGCGGCGGCGGAAGTTTTGCCAGTTCCCCGGCCAGGCAGTCCTGCAATCCGCCGAGCCCCATACCAGTCAGGCAGGAGGTGGGCACGATGGGAGCGTCGGCATAAATACTGCCCTGCAGGTGCTGGCGGAGGTCTTTTCCGGCAGCATCGGCGTCCGTCAGATCACACTTTGTCAACGCCACCACCGCCCGCTTCACCCCGAGATAAGTGAGGATGTGGAGGTGCTCCTCGGTCTGCGGCATCCAGCCGTCATCCGCCGCCGCCACCAGCAAGGCAAGGTCGATTGATCCGACCCCTGCCACCATGTTTTTGACAAAATCCTCATGCCCGGGCACGTCGATCACACCAATGGAAAACTCCTGGCAATCCACCGGCAACGCCAGGTGGGCGAACCCAAGGTCAATGGTGATGCCCCGGGCTTTTTCCTGGGGCAGCCGGCTGGGGTCCGTGCCCGTGAGTGCTTTTACGAGGGCGCTCTTGCCATGGTCCACATGGCCGGCCGTTGCCAGGATAAAGGGCGTGGAGGTCATCATTCTGTGCGGGGTTATTCGCGGCCCGGCGCCGCGGTCAGCGCTGCCATGATGGACTGCACCAGCGCCGTATCCTGACGGGGGAAGACCGTGCGCAGATCGATCTTGAATTGTTTTTTGGTGATACTGCCCACGACCGGAACCGCTCCCAAGCGCAACCGTTGGCTGAAGGTCTCCAGCGGAAGCTCACCGGGCACGATGTCCACCGTAACCGAAGCCACCGTGCTCCGCGGCAGGGTGCCCCCACCGACCTGCGCGGTGCCCTGCCCGACGGACACCCGCAGCGGCTGGTTCAGGAGGGCAGCGATGATCTTTTCGGCGCGGGAAACCAGCGACGCACGGTCTGTCTGCAGCATGGCCAGGACAGGAAGATTGCCCGTCTCGCCCGCCAGGCATTGATCCACGGTGGTTTGCAAGGCGGCCAGCACCAGTTTACCGCACCGCAACGCCCGGTAGAAGGGTTCCCGTTTGAGGGCTGCTATGGCACGTTGCCGCCCGGCAATGATGCCCGCCTGCGGCCCCCCCAGCAGTTTGTCCCCACTGAAGCACACCAAGTCGGCTCCCTGCCCCAACACTTCGGCCGCGGTGGGTTCATGCTCCAGGCCGCCGATCTTTTCCGTGGCCATCACCGCACCGCTTCCCAGATCTTCGACGAAGGGAACGCGTTTGCTCCGTGCCAACCGGGCAATCTCCTGGGTGGCCGGTGATTGAACAAAGCCGCTCATGAAAAAATTGCTGCGATGCACCTTCAGGATCATGCCGGTCGCAGG
>JAYUWQ010000688.1:0-9202 GCA_043753485.1 bacterium | reverse complement strand
CGAAGGAGAAGGTATCGGTTTCAGCCTTGGATGCTGGGTTGCCCACGTAACGGACGACGGCAGCGTCCTTGCCCGCCTGCACCGGAGGCCCTTCCAATCGCCCGTGCCGGGGGGGCTGGCGCAGGATGAACTGAAGCACCCGGGGGGAGGCGGTGACGCCCTGCAGGCGGATTTCGACGGGAAATCCCCGCACCGCTTCGGCCTGCGCGGGAGTGGCGACAGGCACCCGCACCGTGTTCGGCGGAACCACTACATCCGCCCGCACGGGAACTCCTCCCGCCAGGATAAGCAGGCAGGCCAGGAAGCTGCAGATTCGTAGGCCGGAAGAAAAAACCATCACAGTTCAGCCAACGCTGAAAACAGAAGGCTGGAAACAGAAAACTTGACCCGCTTTACAGGCGCGCCAGAACCGCCGCGCCCATTGCCGCCGTGCCCACCAGCTGAATGCCCGGGCCTTCGCTGCCGATGTCCCGGGTGCGGAAACCGTCGTCAATGGCCTGACGCACCGCCTTCTCGATCGAGGCCGCGGCAGCTTCCTGACCAAACGAGAACCGCAACATCAGCGCGGCCGACAGAATCTGGGCAATCGGATTGGCCACGCCTTTGCCCGCGATGTCCGGGGCCGAACCACCGCTCGGTTCATACAATCCAAAATAGAGTCCCCCCTCCTGCTGACGGCCAAGGCTGGCGCTGGCCAGCATCCCGAGACTGCCCGCGATCATCGCCATCTCGTCACTCAGGATGTCACCGAACAGATTTTCGGCCAGAACGGTGTCGAAACTCTTCGGCTGCTTGATGAGCTGCATCGCGGCATTGTCCACATACAGGTGGGACAATTTCACGTCGGGATACTGTTTGGCCACTTCCTCCACGGTGGCCCGCCAGAGCAGGCCGTTTTCCAGCACGTTCGCCTTGTCAATGCTGGTGACATGCTGGCGGCGGCCCTGCGCTGCCTTGAAGGCAACATGCGCGATCCGCTCAATTTCGCTCTTCTTATAAACCATGGTGTCCACCGCGGTCATCTCACCGTCCACTTCCTTTCGCCACTTCGGCGCGCCGAAATAAATGCCGCCCGTCAATTCGCGGACACACAACACATCAAATCCGCCTTCGATGAGTTCATTTTTCACCGGCGAGGCGTGCGTCAGGCTCGGATAACAAATCGAAGGACGCAGGTTGGCAAAAAGGCCGAAGTGCTTGCGCAGTGGCAGCAGGGCTCCCCGTTCCGGTTGTTCGTTCGGCGGGAGTTTTTCCCATTTTGGCCCGCCCAC
This sequence comes from bacterium, assembly GCA_043753485.1. Classification (GTDB taxonomy): domain Bacteria; phylum Verrucomicrobiota; class Verrucomicrobiia; order Verrucomicrobiales; family V1-33; genus CAIZWU01. The sequence goes on along the minus strand of JAYUWQ010000688.1, from coordinate 7,931 downwards.
GGAACCAAACAGAATGGCATCCGCCGCCCCGCAGGCCGCCACGGTGGCTTCCGGCAGGGCCTTGCCGGCACCATCAATCGCCGCCCCGCCGACCAGTTGGTGGTCAAAACTGAAGGTCAGGCCGTGTTTGGCTCCCGCGGCTTCTAGCACTTCGAGCGCGGTGGTCATCACTTCGGGGCCGATGCCGTCGCCGGCGAGTACAGCAATCTTGAGGGGAGCAGAAATCGTCATGGGGAATGGTCGGGAAATCAGGGCGCGGACCAGTGGAAACCTGGTCCCGGCACGCCGCGGGCCGTCCACAAAGCACACCCTGCCCGCCTGCGCAAGAGTTGCTGCACACGGCAAACCACCGGTTCCCTGGAGATGGCCGGGCCGGCCGGCCGCCACAGCATTGAGCGCAGAAAGCACCGAATTCCTTTCTTTGGGGGAATAATCGGCCGGCCCCGCCCTCAAAACCGGGGTGCCATCCAGATACCATTCGCCGGTCTGCCCACTCCGCTGTAATTCGAAGCCGCCGGCGCCAACCCGGTTTCGTTGTCATTTGAACTCTTCATCAGCAGACCGCCACCCCGCTTCGCCAATGCCATGAAACCACCCGATCCGAAATCCGGAATCACCCCGGAAGCCCCTTATCTGAACCGGCGTTTTTTCATGAAGTCCTCCCTGTACGCCGGGACGGCGCTGACCACCGCGGGACTGCTCCGGGCCTTCGGGGAGAAGCCGGGTCCCCGCGCCTCCGGAAGACCTGGACAATCCGCCGAAGCTTTTCATAAATCGCGGGCATGACCATGCTCCGATATTCCCTGTGCCTTATTTTCAGACGGACCGGACTCCTGCCCGGCACGTTGCCCCGCTGGATGTCGGAGGACTGGCCACGGTGAACGCCCTTCCGGCCACCTCCGCGAACGGTGATCGCCATGGTGTTCCGCCTGCTTCGGGCGCAGGATGGAACAGCCCTGCCCAAGTGAGCAGACTTCCCCATGCCTGATTCTTTTATTACCTCAACCGGCGCCGGTTGGCGCCTGGAGCATTCCTATGCCGCGCTGCCGCCCCTCTTTCATGCGCAGACCCAACCCGGGGCCGTCAGAGCGCCGCACCTGGCCGTCTTCAATACCCCGCTCGCTTCATCGCTCGGATTGAACCCGGAAACCCTGGCGCAGGCTGGAAGCGCCTCTCTTTTTGCCGGTAATGTGCTGCCGGAAGGAGCCGATCCCATCGCCCAGGCTTACGCCGGACATCAGTTTGGTCATTTCACCACGCTCGGCGATGGCCGGGCCATCCTGTTGGGGGAACAGATCACGCCTGCGGGTGAACGCTTTGACATCCAGCTCAAAGGCGCCGGCCTGACTCCTTTTTCCCGTGGCGGGGATGGCCGCGCCGCCCTGGGCCCGATGCTGCGGGAATACCTCATCAGCGAAGCCATGCACGCCCTTGGGATTCCCACCACGCGCAGTCTCGCGGTGGCCCTGACCGGGGAGCCGGTCCTCCGCCGGCAACGGCTAGACGGTGCGGTCCTGACCAGAGTTGCCGCCAGCCACATCCGGGTGGGCACCTTTGAATGGGCCGCCGCCCAGGGCGATCCCGCCGCTCTCCGGGCCCTCGCCGACTACACGATCCAACGCCACTATCCGGATCTCGCGGAGGCAGAAAATCCCTACCTTGATTTCCTCGAAGCTGTTATCGGGCGGCAAGCTTTCCTGATCACCCGGTGGCTGCAAGTGGGATTCATCCATGGGGTCATGAACACCGATAACATGGCGCTTTCCGGCGAAACCATCGACTATGGTCCCTGCGCCTTCATGGACCATTACGACCCGGCCACGGTCTTCAGTTCCATCGACCATCAAGGCCGCTACGCTTACGGCAACCAGCCGGTGATGGCCCAATGGAATCTCGCACGCCTTGCGGAAACCCTGCTGCCTCTGCTGCATGACGACGAAGCCCGGGCCATTGAGCTGGCCAATGCCGCGATCCAGTCCTTCGGGACCTCTTATGAACATTACCGGCTCGCGGGCATGAGGAGGAAGCTGGGCCTCTTCACGGAGGAAGCGGACGACGCGGCGCTGATTGATGACCTACTGAAATGGATGCAGGACCACCGGGCGGATTTCACGAATACATTCCGCGATTTGAGTGCCGGCACACCTCCTCCTGAAGGGGTGGCGGACCAGGCGGATTTCTCCTCCTGGCACCAGCGATGGACCGCCCGCCGGAGCCGTCAGCCCCAGTCCGCAGTGGAATCCAGGAAACTGATGCAAGCCCACAACCCAGCCTTCATCCCGCGCAATCACAAGGTAGAGGAAGCTCTGACCGCCGCCGTGGAACATCGGAATTTCAGCGCTCTCCAGCAGTTGTTGGGCGTGCTGGCGAAGCCCTTTGATTACACCGCAGATCATCCCGGTTACCAGATGCCCCCGGCTCCGGAAGCCTGCGCCTATCAGACCTTCTGCGGCACCTGAGCGGTCAACGACACCACCGCCAACCTGCCAAACGTGGTTCTGCGGCAACCCTGCGGGACTCAGGCGGACAATTTAGTTGCCTTGGAGGCTGGGACTACCGCAGATTCGGCCAATTCCATGGTCTCCATAAAAAATTTCACCCTGCTGGCCCTTCCGTTCCTGTTCACCTCCTGCGGAACTCTCACCTCTCCGGTGGTCAAAGGAGCCAAAGCCCGCGACCATGGGCGGATTGGGGCCGGGGAAGGACCGGCCTGGAAGGAAGGTTGCCTGTATTTCACGGATGGCCGGCAGATCAACCGGCTGGATCCTGACGGCCGAACGAGAGTCTTCCGGAGCCCCGGTCTGGCTCATTCAGCAAATGGCCTTCTCTTTGACCACGAAGGCCGGCTGATCGCCTGCGAGTCCGGAGCCCGCCGGGTGACGCGCACCGAAAAGGATGGCTCGATCACCGTGCTTGCAGACCGGTTCGAAGGCCGGCGGTTCAATACCCCGAATGACCTCGCCATCGATTCGAAAGGCCGCGTTTATATCACCGATCCCCGCTACGGTCCGCGCACCAGCATGGAAATCACCGACGCCGGCGGCCGACTGGTCGAAGGAGTCTACCGGATTGATGCCCCCGGGAAAATCACCCGTCTGGAGGCCCCGGGCATCGAACGGCCCAATGGCATTCTGGTGAGCCCCGGTGACCGTCATCTCTATATCGCGGACAACAATAACAACACGCACGGTGGAGCCCGCCGCCTCGTCCGCTTCGACCTGAATCCCGATGGAACCATCGCACCGGCCAGCCGCAAGTTGATCTTCGACTGGAAGAACAGCCGCGGTCCCGACGGCATCAAGATGGATTCCGCCGGACGCCTTTACGTGGCCGCCGGGGTGAACCAGGCCAATCCCTACGAGACCACGGAATTCAAAGCCGGCTGCTACATCCTCTCCCCTTCCGGACGCCTGCTCGACTTCATCCCGACCGCACCAGACGAGGCCTGCAACTGCGCCTTGGGCGGCCCTGACGGAAAAACGCTCTTCATCACCTCCGGGAATCATCTGTGGAGCATCCCCTTGAAGTAAGCCCATAGCATTGGGCTGGGCCTGATTCCGGTTTTCCAACCGGTCGCCAAGCCTGGCCCGGCTTCAACGGTTCACCTGGCCCACTTGGCAGCCTTTGGTCAGGAACAGGATTTCCTCCCTCGTGGCGTAGTTGAAATCACCCTCGGTGGAATGGGCGAGACAGGAGGCGGCCACCGCAAAATCCACGGCGGCCTGAGGGGCCGTTGGTTCAGGCGTGGTGAGGGAGAAAATAAGACCCGCGGCAAAAGCGTCGCCGCCGCCGAGGCGGTCCACCACATGAGGAATGTCATAGGGCTTCAGATGGCCCTGCTGCTGCGGGGCGTAAAATGTCTGGTCCGAGCCAACATCGAGAAGCAACCCGCCTAACCGGTGATGGGAGGAGGAGATGGCTTCCCGGACCGTCATGGCCACATGGGTGAGACCAGGATACTGTGCCGCGAGGTGGCGTGCCGCAGGTGCGTGCGCACCGCCCTCCACCGACGTGTCTGTCAGCAGGACGACATCATCCGGTCCACCGATGAAGACATGGACCAAGGGCATCAAGCCGCGGGCGGTGCGGGCCGCCAATGCCCGGGAAGCGGTGCCGGGCTCCCACTGCCATAGTTTGCTGCGGAAATTCATGTCGAAGGAAATCCGCAGACCACGCGCGGACGCCTGCCGCACCGCTTCCAGAGCCACCGCCGACGCATTCCGTGAAATCGCCGGGGAGATCCCGGAAAGATGAAACCAGCCGGCCCCGGCAAAAATGGCGTCCCAGTCATAACGATCAGGAGGCAGCAGCGACACCGCAGAGCCCTCCCGGTCATAGATCACCTCCGCCGGACGCTGGTTGATCCCCTTTTCGAAAAAGAACAGTCCGAGGCGGCCCTGCGGGGTGCGCACGATGTGCCGCGTATCCACCCCCAACCCACGGAGTTGTGCCACCACCGCATCGGCGATGGGGTGCGGCGGCAGTGCGGTGACAAAAGCCGTCCCGCGTCCCAACCGGGCGAGCGAGGCCGCCACATTGACCTCGGCTCCGGCTAGGGTGACTTCCAGGCGGCCCGGCACCGCCTGGGCAAAACGCTGGTATCCCGGAGGCGCCAGCCGGACCATGACTTCGCCAAAGGTGACAATACGGCCTGCTGGGAGGGTGCTCATGAATTTCAGAAGCCAGGCTGACGGAGGGGACCCGGATCCGCGGAGCATGGCCCAGGCGCGACCCCGCAAGCAACATGGAAACACAGCCAAAACCCAACCAGCGCGTTCCACAGCCTACATTCACTATTTTCTGTAATACGGCCGATGGCCGCGGCGTTCCCTGCCCGCCTCCGGCTTTTATGACCATTTCCCGCCTTGCCCTCCTGCTGCCCGCCATCCTCCCCCTGCCCCTCATGGCCGATGATCTTCCGGTCATCACCATCCGCACCCCGGCGGGACAGATGAAATACGACAAACCGGTGATTACCGCCGCTCCCGGAACCCAGGTGAAGGTGGTGTTTGAAAATCTGGATGAAATGCCGCATAACTTTGTGCTTTGCCATCCTCTGCCTGACAAAAAAGACAAAGGCCTGGAAGTCGCCCAACTGGCGTGGGAACTCGGCGCCGCCGGGATGGACAAGGCGTGGATTCCGGACAGTCCACGGGTCATCGCCCATACCGGCCTCGTGGCGGCCCACCAGAAGGAGGAACTGGTCATCAAGGTGCCTGACAAACCCGGGATCTATCCCTACGTGTGCACCTTTCCGGGCCACGCCATGGCCATGAACGGTGAACTCCTTGTGCTGCAGGAAGGCCCCAAATTCACTGAACTCAATTACCAGCTTTACCTGGGCGACTGGGATCAACTCCCGGATTTCGACCAGCTCACGCCACACCGCAGCGGCACCATCGCGGACAAAACCCTTACCATTGAACTGGAAGGAATGACCCAGCATTTCGGGGTGCGCTATGAGGGCATCCTGCCCGTCCCGGAAAACGGCGAATATGAGTTCCATCTCGCCTCGGACGATGGGTCCCAGCTCTTCATCAATGGCAAGTCCGTCCTTAAAAACGATGGCATCCATCCATCTTCGCAGGTGAAATCCCGGAAGGTGAAGCTCAAGGAAGGTCCACAGAAAATCCGGCTGGATTACTTTGAGGGCGCAGGTCAGGAAGAGCTCTATCTCGCCTGGTCCGGAGACAAATTTTCCGAGACCCCGCTTTCCAAATGGCTGCATCCGGCCCGAAACAGCAATTCCGGCGTCAAGGCGGAGGAGAATGAATTCACCGGCATCCCGCTGGCGCCGGAAAACGGGGAAGCCGTCCTCTACCGGAACTTCATCACCGATGTTGGCCCGCGCGGTATTGCGGTCGGTTATCCCAACGGCGTGAATCTCTGCTTCGATGCCAGCCGGATGACTCCGGCCCTCTTCTGGCAGGGCGCGTTCATGGATGCCAAACGGCACTGGACCGGCCGTGGCAATGGCCCGCAGCCGCCCCTCGGCTACGACGTATTCAAGGCCGCCCCGGCGGGTCAATCCCTCGCCATTTTACCGGAACCCAACAGCCCCTGGCCAGCCGACAGCGAACGTCCGGAGGCGCTGCACTTCCGGGGCTACCGGCTGGATGCCAAACGTTTCCCTGCCTTCCATTATGAAACCGGCAGCGTGAAGGTGGAGGAATCCTATCAACCTGCCGGCGGGGTCAAAACCAACGACCTCCGGGTCACCCGCACCCTGAAGTTCAAAGCCTCCCAACCGGCGGCCCGGCTCCACTTCCGGGCGGCGTCCGGCCCGCTGAAAGCGGAGGGTGCCCAATGGACCGGCGATGGCTTCCGCATCAGCGCGGACCAGGGCCAGCCCTTCCTCCGCGGCCACGAACTCCTCGTGCCCGTCGTTTTCACCGGCGATACCGCCACGGTGGCCGTGACCTACCACTGGAATCCCTGACCTCTTTTCAACTCCATGCGATCCATCTTTTCCACCCTGCTCCTGACCGCCGGAGCCGCCTGCGCGGCCGATCCCAAAGAATCCGATTATTACCCGATTCAACCGCTGCCCAACCCGCAGCAGCACGTGCTGGAAATCGGTGCCATCACCCACACCCCGGACGGCCGGATCTTCGCCGCCACCCGGCGTGGTGATGTTTTCCAGGTTTCCGGCGCCCTCGGCCCTGACATCTCCACGGCAAAGCTCAGCCGTTATGCCTCCGGCCTGCACGAATGCCTCGGCCTGGCCTGGAAAGCGGGTTCGCTCTACGTCACCCAACGGCCGGAAATCACCCGCCTCGTGGATGAGGACCATGATGGCCGCGCCGATCTCTTTGAGACCGTCAGTGATGGCTGGGGCATCACCGGCGACTATCATGAATACGCCTTCGGATCGGAATTTGACCGCCACGGGGATCTCTGGGTGGCGCTCTGTCTGACAGGTTCCTTCAGCAGCCAGACGGACTACCGGGGCTGGGCCCTGCGGGTCACCCCTGACGGAAAAACCATCCCCACGGTTTGTGGCCTCCGCAGTCCCGGCGGGATCGGCTTCAATGCCGCGGGCGATGCTTTTTATACTGACAACCAAGGGCCGTGGAATGGCTCCAGCTCCTTGAAATGGCTCAAGCCGGGTTCCTTTGCCGGACACCCCGGGGGCAACGACTGGTTCAAGCTCACCAACGCGATCGGCTCCCGCCCGCCGGAACCAAATGACCAGAGCCGCATGGTCAGGGAGCGCGAACGGGTCCCCACCCTGATCCCGCCCGCCGTCATGCTGCCTCATGCCCGCATCGGACAGAGCCCCACCGCCATCATTTGCGACACCACCGGCGGCAAGTTTGGTCCCTTCCAGAACCAACTGTTCGTCGGCGAGCAATGTTACTCGAACATCACCCGGGTCAGCCTTGAGATGGTGAACGGCGTGTATCAGGGCGTGGCGATTCCGTTCGTGGAAGGTTTCGGCAGCGGGATCATCGGCATGACCCTGACGCCGGACGGCAAAATGTTCGCCGGGGGCTCCGACCGCGGCTGGGGCTCGCGCGGAGGCAAGCCCTTCAATCTCGACCGCCTCGCCTGGACCGGAAAAACCCCCTTCGAAATCCTCGACATGAAGGCCACTCCCGACGGGTTTGTCCTCAGCTTCACCGCCCCCGTCAGCAAGGAAACCGCCGGCAACCCCGCCAGTTACGCCATGGAAGCCTGGACCTGGGCCTACCGGGCGGAATACGGTGGCCCGGAAGTCGACCAGGTCACCCCAAAAATCACCGCCGTCCAGCCTGCGCCGGACGGCCTGAGCGTGAAGCTTACCATCTCACCGCTCACCAAGGGCCACGTGCATTACCTGAAATCGACCGGAGTGCGCTCCAGCACCGGTCTCCCCCTGCTGCACCAGGATGCCTATTACACGTTGAACGAGATTCCGGCCGCCTGAACCAAGGCGAAAAATCCGAAAT
>JAYUWQ010000687.1:0-9216 GCA_043753485.1 bacterium | reverse complement strand
ATTGGGAGGCGGCGCCGATGGCGAGAGCGACGATGCTCATGGCCACGAGGATCTCCACGAGGGTGTAGGCCGGGGACGGCGGGCAGGCGGGGCGTCGGGATTTCATGGCGGTCAGAGTTTGCCGGTGAGGAAGGTTTCCGCCCAGGCAAGGCGGGGGGTCAGCCGGAGGAGGCCGCGGGTGTCGGTTTCCAGCTGGATTTCAAAGAGCTGGGGCGAGGCGGGGAAGATCAGGGGGGAGTCCGTCTGGATGCCACCCACGAGGTTGACGGTGTTGGCCTGGTGAAGAGGGACAGCCGATGCCGCGTAGCTGATAGTGAGGGGCACATTCTCGGCGATGATGATCAGGCGCCAGGTGGGGTCGGTGACGGGGGATTCGACGATGACGTTGACGTTAAGAGGAGTGGCTCCTCGGGTGGCCTTCTTCAAAGCCAGAATCATGGGGCGGCGGTTTTGGTTGCGGAGCCGGATGGTGGCGAGATTGGGGCCGGTGAGGTCCTGGGTGTAGACGACGGCAAAGGCCGGGCGGAAGGGGGCGTAGGAAGTCAGGTTGGAGCCGGTTTGTCCATCAATGATCAGCTCGTTGAGCCCATTGGTGATCGAAACACTGGGAAGATCCGTAATGGGATGACCGGGACAGGGAGAGATGGTGGCGAACCCAGTGGAACCAACGATTGCCAGGCCACGGGAGTCCGTCTTGTCAGTGGTGCCGGTGGCGGAGATGGTGGAGGAATTAAGCAGGAGTTCGGATTTCAGGGAGTTGCTGGCATTGGTGGTGGAGGCATCAATGACGTTCAGCAGCCCCGAGTAATCTGGCAGGCGCCAATCGGTGGAAATGGCGGGATTGGGATCGATTCCGATATTGGAGTTGCTGATATTTCCGGAACTGAGGGCCGTCCAAGGCAGATTGGAAACCAGGAGAGAACCCCCGGCGATGCTGGCGGGGATCACCGTCAGGGCAACCTGCCCTGGCGAGGTGAACCGTTGGGAACGGGCAGTGTAGGCGGACGCCCCTAGATTGGGCGCGAAGTGAACGACGCGGCCCTGCACCGCTACATTGCCGGTGACGACAGGATTGGGCTGGTGAAGCAACAGCAGGTCTCCGCCCAGGATGGGACTGCTGCTCCGGAGAAAGGCGCGGTAGGTGGTTTCATCATCGGGAAAACGCTGGGCGGCATTAGCAAAGTCGAGTTGTTTATAGTTGGCCTTGAAGGTGAGGGCCTTGGAGTAGGGAAGGTCGTAGGTGGGGGAAAATCCATTGAAACCGCCGATCCATGAAATCGAGTCGAGCGCATATCCCCTCCATCCGGTGGTGGCGGGCCAATAGGTGTCGTCGATCAGGGTAGAACCTTGCCAGTTGGCAGTGGTGCTGGTGGACCAGGAGGTGCCGTTGGAGCCGGGAGCTCCGCCGTCGAGGGTATCATCGCCATTGGCCGCGAGGACACGCGTCAGCATGTAGTCGCGGACCATGATTTCACTGTTGGCGGCGGCGAGGCGCTTCCGCGCCTGGTGTTCCTCCAGATCGCTGACTCCGGCGCGCTGCTGGATCAGAAGAGCCCACGAGGCAAAGCCTGCTGAGATCACGCCGATGAACAGCAGGGCGAGGATCAGGGCACCGCCGCGGCGGGCGGAACGGGAAACGGTCGCATGCATGGCAGGAAAAGGCTAGTATGGGGGGAATTGGGGAACCACGAAGCAGAATGAGGTCTGGCCTTCGTGTTTGGCGTAGTCGGCCTGGGGCAGGCCGGTGTAGGAACCGAGGGCGCTGCCCTTGAGCCGGGAAACGCCGGGGTCCGGCCACCACATCAGGTAGAAGGACTGGTTGCCGGCGGCTTTCCATTTGGTGACGCCGGTTTCGACCACGTTGTTCCGGGCGGCACGCTCGTAGTGGACGAAGGGCACCCCCACATCGGCGAGGAGGGAGTCCCGGAAGACCACATCGTAGAAATGGGTCAGATTGATGGTGCTGTTGGTGTTATCCCACGCATAGCGCCGGACGGAGGCATGGACACAGGGCATGCCGGTGGCGTAGCGGGATGTGTCCTTCAGATCCTTGAACCCGATGTAATCAATCTCGTAGACGGTCCTCACCCAGATTTCAGTGGGTGAATTGGAAGGCCGGAGGATGAAGATGGAACCGTTGGTGACGTAGCTGGTGACCGCACTGGCAGTCACGCTGTCGGCCGGGGCCCCCCGGTAGGAGAGAAAGACGTTGGCCCGGGTTTTGGTGCTGGTCATGCTGGCATCCTTCAGCAGATCGAGGAATTTGGCGGGGGTGTCGTAGGAGGCAGGCTGCCAGTAACCGATGGGATGGGTGGTGTCGGAGGGGAGCGTGAGGATGCCCTCGCGGATTTCATTGATATTGCCGGTGCGGGGCAGGGCAAACACGGCCGAGCCGCTCTCCACATCCTCGTAGAAGAGGTTCCGCATCTGATTGGCCAGAGCGGCGCGGCCGTAGCTGGGCGCCGTGTAGCTGTCGATGGTGGTATCGGTGGTGCCGGGGAAAAAATTGGTGGCGACGTTGCTGGTGAGGGCGACTTCCTGGAAGGTGGTGGAGCGGCGTTGGTTTTGGCCGACGGCGCGGAAGGCGAGGGCGGCAGAGGTGAAGACGATGGCGCAAAGCGATGCCACGATCAGGAGTTCCAGCAACGAAAACCCCCGGCGGGGGAAGCGGGTCGGATGCAGGGCTTGCATGGCAGGCGGGGTTAGTTACCGGAGGGGACAGCAGGTTTGGGGCTGGATTCCTCCCACGAGGCCGGTTCCACGATAGCTTCGGCTTCCGTAGCCGAAGTTGCTCCCGGGGCCGCCGGGGAGGAGCCGCCGGGTTCCGGCGTGAAGGGGCTGTCGGCAGCCAGCGGGGTGGTTTCCGCGGGGGAGACCTGCATCAGGGCGGCTTCTTCGGTGGAACTGAGCGCGGCCGTGCTGGTGGGGGGGAGGCTGCCCATCAGCCCTTCCAGATCGGGGGCCATCTTCTTGGGCCAGATTATTTTCCCGTTCTCATCGCGATACGTCATGGCATTCGGGTCATTCGTGCCAGCGGGCTGGGCGGCGAGCAGGACGCCGACGCGGGGCGCGAGCTCCACCAGCTTGACGATGCGGCGTGGCGCGCCGGTTTCGGGGCTGGTGCCTTCCACCCAGACAATCTCGATCTGTTTGTCCGTGACGCGGGTGACGCGCAGGATTTGGGTCTGATTCTGGATGATGGGTTCGAGCTGGCGGCCTTCTTCAATGATCAGGTCACCGAGCAGGGCACTGTATTTGCCCTGCGATTTGGTGATGCCGGTGATTTTGAGCGTGTCGAAGACCCGGCGGATTTTGATCTCTTCGGTTTCGACAGACTCGACCGCTTTGGTTTCCTTGCTCTTGGAGCGTTCGGCGAACGGATTGAGGCGTTTGGAGTCCAGTTTTTCTTCCGGCCGGTAGGAAAGTTTTTCCTCCGGCAGAATGCCGAGGTCTTTCAGTTGCTGGAGCTTGACCTCCACTTCCGCCCGGGCGGGCAGGGCGGCAAGTGAGAGCAGGGGGATGAGGAGAAGGGAGAGTCTCATGGGAGCAGGCGGTTATTTGTTGGCCACGGCGACGGCGGAGCCGGCGGCTGGAGCGGTAGGCGGGATGACGGGGAGCTCCACCAGGAGGGAGACCTCGATATCGTTGGCGCGCTCGCCTTTACGGATTTCGACCGAGGAGATGCGGCTGGTGGGAAGTTCCCGCTCCACCATGGAAAGCATCTGGAGACATTTTTGATAGTCGCCCACCATCCGGGCCCGGCCCGCGGCCCGCTGGGTGACGAAAACGGACTCCTTGTTCGGGGCGAGGGGATTCATGCCCTGGTCAAAGAAAACAATGTTGGGAATGCGTTTGATGGTGGGGAGGAAGGCGTCCTTGGCTTTGAGTTCGGAGTCGATTTTCTCAAACTCGGGCAACCACATGCGGAAGTATTTGCGCAGGGGGGCGGTGGACTCCCGGGTTTTGGTGAGCACCATCCGGGCATTGGTGTGCATCTGGGTGGCGGTATTGAGTTTGGCTTCGGCGGTCTCGGCTGCTTCCTGGGCGGCCTGACGTTTTTTGTGGAGCATGAGGACGCCCTGGGAGAACGCGATCATAACCGCGAAGAGGAGGACGCTGGCGAGGTGCTTCTGGTTCATGTGAAAATGAGAAGGGTTAAAGCTAGTTGGCCGGACGGTTGGTTTCGACGAAGACGGCGGTGTAGGTGACATCCCCGCTGCGGTTGCCGCGCTCGCTGCTCTTGGTGTCTTCCCGGAAAGGCTGATAACCTTCCTTGCGGAGGGCTTCGCGGGTTTCATCCACCTGGGTGCTGCCGCCGTTGTTGATGAGCAGGGTCATATCGATGTGCTCGGGATTTTCCGGGGTGCGGGACAAGCGCAGGGAAGTGACGGTGTTGCCGGTTTTGACGCTATTGATGATGCTGGTGATCATGGTCATGAGCGGGCGGGTGGTCTGGACCCATGACCTGACTTCCTTGGCCCGGTTCTGCTCGTCATTGATGGCAGTGAGTTCGGTTTGGATCAGGGTGGTCTGGGCCAGCTCTTCCCGTTCGCGGCCAAGGGCGGACTCCTCGGCGGCGATGGCCTGTTTGGTGGTGATGACAGACAGGGTCGCGAGACCGATGGAGCCTGCCACTGCCGCATAGAAGAGGCAGGGGAGCAGGGCCATGACGGCCGGGAGCGGTGGAGTCAGGTCCGGGCGCTCGTTCTTGAGATCGTGGAGGACAGGTGGCTTCTTCATGGCGTTACTGGTCGGTGAGGAGTTTGGCGAGTTGCTGGGGGACCGTGACTTCGCTGAGCTGGGTTCCCGGGGACCGGGCCTGGAGAAGTTCGGCAAAGTTGCTGCCCTGTTCGTCGTTCATGAAAACAACATGGGCGCCGGGGCCGGCGTTCTGGAGCAGTGGCATTAGAATCTCGAGGACCGGGGCGAGGTCGTCCGTGTAGAGGTCGGAACGGGAACGGAGTTCAGTCCAGTTTTCCTCGCGCTGGCTCAGGACCACCACCGAGCCCTCACAACAGGCGACCATGACCACATTCCCGAACGGCTCGCCGGGGTGGGATACCGCCCGGGCGGCCCGGGCTTCGGCGACCTGCGAAATCAGATCGAGCAGCATGCCATAGATCCCGATGGAGATGCGGCCCACCTGGAGGCCGTGCTCGCGGAGCATGGCTTCCGTTTTGACGATGGCGTCGTCGTCGCAGGCCAGCAGCAGGCTGGTATTGCTTTCGGGGTTGTGGATCAGGTTGTAGCGTTTCCCGCGTTCGGCCTTGGCCCCGAGGGCGGCTTTGGGATTGGTGCGGAGCTGTTCTTCCAGACCGGCGCGGCGGCTCAGGTTCACCTCGAGGGTGATGACAAAACGGTGATTGAGGGAGACGGCGCACCAGCCTGTGTCGGTGTGGGTGCGGAGTTCGGGGCCTACGGTCGCGAGCACTTCCTTCAGTTCTCCGTCCATGCTGCCGGCGTCGGTGAATTCCCCGCGTTTATCGAGGGAGAGCCAGTTGACGCGGCGGCGGCTGACACTGAGGAGCAGGGTTTTTTCGCGGGGGAAGCGCTTGCGCCATGGGGCACTGCTGTCGTCCGGTTCCGGCCGGAAGGAGCGGAAGGTGAGAACATCTTTCAGGTCTTTGAGTTTCATGGATAGGGCGGGTTGAAAATATTAGTGAGTGCGGACGGTTTCCTGGCTGAAGTAGGATTCGATCTCGTCCTCGCTGAAGCCGGTTTGTTCCGGGGGCTTGCAATACCAGCCTTCGCCGAAACGGGCTTCGAGGCTGCGCTCGAAGGTGAGCATGCCTTTTTTGAATCCAGTCTCGAGTTCCTGATCGAGCTTCTTGTATTCCCCGCGGCGGATCAGGTTGGTGGTGGAGTCATATTGCAGGAGCAACTCATGGATGCCGAAGCGGCGGCCGCGCTTTTCGTCAAACATCAGGCGCTGGCAGAGAATCATGCGCAGACAGTCGGCCAAACTGGCCTGGGCGGTGTCGAGGCGGTCGGATGGAATCAACTTGAGGAATCGCTGCACGGTCTGGGAAGCCGTGGAGGTGTGCAGGGTGGCCACCACAACGTGTCCGGTTTCCGCCGCCTGCAGGGCGATCTCGGCGGTTTCACCATCCCTGATTTCCCCCACCAGAATCACGTCCGGGGCCTGACGCAGGGAAGCGCGCAAAGCCATGGCAAAGTCGAGGTCATCCTCACCGATTTCCCGCTGGGACATCAGGGAGGGGGTGCCGGGGGGATAAATGTACTCGATGGGGTCTTCAAAAGTCACCACATGTTCGTCCCGCTGGCGGGCCCGGTGGAGAATCATGGAGGCAATCGTGGTGGATTTCCCTGAGCCGGTGGCACCACAAACGAGGAAAAGTCCGTTTTTGGCTTCCATGAAGGCCTTCATGGCGGCGGCCGGAACGGCGATATCCTGCGGGGTGGGGATTTTGCTGGGGAGCAGACGCAGGACCCAGCGGAAGCGGCCCCGGGTGACCATGCGGTTTACGCGGAAGCGCAGCCCGGCAAAGGACATGGCGTAGTCAACGCAACCTGGTTCCACCTGCATCGGCTGGTCCGGCACGTAAACAAACTGGTCAATAATGAGGGAACCGTTCTGTTTATAACAGATCGGCTCGTGCGGGGTGATGTAGAAATCACTGACCCCGGTGAGTTGGGAAATTTGTTGCACTCGTTGACCGAGAGGGCTGCGTTCGTCGATGTAGTCCATGATTCAAAATTGTGCTGACCATAGACACTATAATCATTATAATTCCAATGCAAAGCAAAAATTACGGTTTTTCAAACTAATTCATCACTTTGCGTGAGGACGGGAGGGCTCCACGTGACGGGAAGCCTCGTCAATTATAGTTGAGGAGCCGCCAGAAGCGGCATCGGTTGTCCTGCCTCAGGACGTAAGGCCGGATCTGGTCCAGGAAGGCAGGGGAAAAAATTCATTACAGGGCAGCCCATGGAATAGACGACCGCCCCTTTTTCCAAAGCAGGCCGCCCCAGCAGACTACAGGCCCGGAGACGGCGGTTGAATCGGGGATCGGCAAAATTCCGCCGCAGCAGGTCAGGACCCGCCGGAAACGGATCTCCGGGGTTGTTTTTGGACCGCGTTGTTGATTAACCCGGGCCATCCTACTTCGATCCGGCGTGGGTGTACCCAGATAGGTCAAATCAATCGAAATGGCCCGGCCGGTCATTGTTGCGGGGCTTGAGTGGGGGAGAACGGGGCGATGCTGCGCCGCTGATTCATTGGAGTCTGAGGGGAAATCGACGGTTTCCAAAAGAAGAAACCTCTGGAAAATATAAAATAATCAGTTTCTCCTAAATTTCTCTTGAATTTATATTATGGGAATTGTAGTGTGTGTGAAGTTTACATCCTGTCTCTCGTCACTTCTCTCTCTTCCATCAACCGTCAACTCCTCCTGTTATGAAACACCACCTGAAATTAACAAGCCTCCCGCTGCGGGTAGCTGCTGTGGGACTGCTCGCTACGCTGGCCGCCATGCCTTATGCGGCAGCCGGCATCTCGGACGATCAAGCCCTCGTCAATGTGAGCCCGGATTATGATGCGGTGCGCGAACGTCTGATCAGTGCGCCGGCCCTCGACCTGAATTTCGATAAAGCCAATCTGCGCGACGTGATCCGCATGCTGGCGACCAAGTCCGGGATTCACTTCATGTCCATGCCGATGCAGAAAGACTTGGACAAGCAGTTGGTGACGATCAGTATGAAAATGGCTCCGTTTGCGGCCTTGGAAACACTGGCCAATGAAAACGGCATCGCGCTGGTTTATGACCGCGGCGTTTGGCACCTGCGGCCTTTCAACGACAGCGAAATGATCGCCCGCACCTACGTTATCAAATACAATACGGGCGAACTGGCCGAAACCACCGGCGGCGGCGCTGGCGGCAGTGGCTCCGAATCCGGCGGGTTTGGCGGGGGCGGCGGGGGTGGTTCGAGCGGCGGTTTTAGCGGGGGCGGTGGTGGAGGCGGTGGTGGCGGAGGCGGAGGCATGGGCAACGGACTGGACCTCGGTGCCGCCGGCAATATCTTCAAAGTGGATGACAAGGAGATGGTTGAAAAGGTCAAGGAAATCCTCGGGACCAGCACCTCCGGTTATAATGCCAACTTCGCCGGGGAAGTGTCGGTGGATGAGTTTTCCAATTCCCCGATTCTGGTCCCCTCCCAGGCCCCGCGCGGGGAAGGGGAGGGCGGTGACAAACAAGGCGAGGCCAAAGTGGTGTGGAATTCAGACAGCAACACCCTCTTTGTGGTCGCCACCCGGCAGCAGCATCAGTTTGTCGAGCGGTGGATCTCCTCCATCGACCGGAAACAGTCGCTCATCGCGGTGGAACTGAAGTTCGTTGAAACCACCAAGGACCCGAAAAACCAACTGGGAGTCGACTGGTCCGGCACCTTTGATGGCGGGTTCAAGTTCTCCCTGAACACCCCGCCCACCACGGTGGATCTCAATGACATCGGCGCGACAGCGCTGCCGACCGCCGCCATCCTCACGCCGGATGACGTCAATGTGAAGCTCAACTTCCTGCTGAAGGACCGGGAAACAAGCACCGTCAGCTACCCACGGGTCCTCACCCAGAATAACCGCGAGGTTTCCATGCGCAGCGTGGTGAATTTCCCGGTGCTCGCCTCCAGTTCCTCCGTGAGCGGCGGGACCGGCACCGGTGCCAGCACCGCCAGCATCAGCTTCCTGCCCATCGGCACCACGGTCAACATCCTGCCCAAGCGCATCAACGACGACCGGGTGATCATGCATACCAAGATCGTGGTCGCCAACGTGATCGGAAACGAAATCATCGACGGCAATTCCTATCCCGTGCCGACGTCCCGGGTCTACCAGGCGCCTTTGGAAGTCCAGAGTGGTTATACCGTGGCCATCGCTGGTCTGGATGAAGCGACCGACGCCCGTGCCGGAACCGGCATTCCCGTGCTGAGCCGGATCCCGGTGGTGGGCTGGGCCTTCAAGAACCGGTTCCGCGACCGCTCCCGGAAGAACCTCCTTATTTTCATCACCCCCACCATCATGCCGGTCGATGGCAATGGGGTGGGTGAGCGTCCGATTTCGGAACTGCCCCGTTATCATGGCGATCAGCCCGTCGCGGCTCCCCGCATCTATCCCAATGGCGAACTCGAAGGTGGCGTGGCCGCCCTCGAGCAGGCCATCAAGTGGTGCGACCGCGAGGAGCGCCGGATCCGCAATGTGTG
>JAYUWQ010000686.1:0-3525 GCA_043753485.1 bacterium | reverse complement strand
GCCCAAAACGCAGGCCGCGCTCCTCGAAGCGATGCAGGAGTATCACGTGACTGCGGCAGGGCGTACCTATCCGCTGGAGCGGCCGTTCTTCGTGCTGGCGACGCAGAACCCCATCGAGCAGGAAGGAACCTTCCCGCTGCCCGAGGCGCAGTTGGACCGCTTCATGTTCAATATTCTGGTGGGCTATCCCACGGCGGAGGAGGAGGAGCAGATCATCCGTCAGGTGACCGGCACCGCCAAGCCGGTGGTGAACAAGCTGCTGGATGCCCGCACCGTGCAGGAACTGCAGCAGGTGGTGCGCCGGGTGCCGGTGGCGGACCATGTCATCAATTACGCCTCGACCTTGGTGCGGGCCTCGCGGCCGAAGGAAAAAGAGGCGCCGGATTTTGTGAAGGAAATGGTGGGCTGGGGAGCCGGGCCGCGTGCGGGGATCTATCTGATCACCGCAGCCAAGGCCCGGGCGATTCTCCAGGGCCGTTACCACGCCACCACGGCGGATGTGCAATACTGCGCCCTGCCGGTGCTGCGGCATCGCATCGTGACCACCTTCAATGCGGAAGCAGCCGGGGTGAAGAGCGATCAGATTGTGCGGATGCTGCTGGATCACTTCAAGCCGAAGGCGGAGCTGGATGTGTGAGGGATGAAGCGGGGCAGGCGCAGGGGTCAGGCGACCCGCCAGCCTCCGAAGTGAACTTTGACCATGGCTGAACCTTTACCATCGCAGGACTACATGCGGCTGCTGCCTGGCGGGACGGCAGGGATGCTGACGCGGCTGGAGTTTCTGGCGCGGGCCAAAAAGCAGGGGCCGATGAGTGGCCGGCACACCAGCCCGAACAAGGGGTTTTCCGTGGTGTTCGCGGAGCACCGGCAATACATGCCAGGGGATGATCTGAAGAACCTGGACTGGCGGGTCTTTGCCAAGGCGGACAAGTTTTATATCAAACAATACATCGAGGAGACCAACCTGCGGGCGACAGTGGTGCTGGATTGCTCGGGATCCATGAAATACCGGGGCGAACTGGCATCATCGGTGGAGGGGAAGAAGATATCGAAATTTGAATACGGGCAGTATCTGGCGGCGGGGTTATCCTATCTGATGGTGAAACAGCAGGATGCGGTGGGACTGGTCACATTCGATGACCAGATCCGCAGCTTCATCAAGGCGGCGAGCCGGCCGAGTCAGGTGCGGCTGGTGCTGGAGGCCCTGCATCAGGCGGTGCCGGGGCAGGACACGAGGCTTGGCGGGGTGCTGCACGAAGTGGCGGAGCGCATCCCCCAGCGGGGGCTGGTGGTGATCATCAGTGATTGTTTTGACAGCGCGGAGGAGATCGTGAAGGCCTTCCACCATTTCAAATACCGGAACCACGAGATCGTGCTGTTCCATCTGATGGCAGAGGAGGAACTGACCTTTCCGTTCACGGGCAGTCAGGAGTTCAAGGATCTGGAAGGCCTCTCCCAGCGGCTGCGGGTGGATCCCCGCACGGTCCGCAGTGCCTACCTGGAACGGGTGAAACAGCATGTGGCGCAGATCGAGGCGGCCTGTGGCCAGCTCAATGCGGACTACGTGCCGGTGAGCACCAAACAGCCTTATCACGAAGCCCTCGCCGACTTCCTCGGGCGCCGCCGCCGTTAGCGGTTTCTCTTTTATCCTTCATCATTCCACTCCGTGTCCTTCCTCAATCTCGCGCTCCTCGGCGGCCTCGCTGCCATCGCGATTCCGATTATCATCCATCTCCTGAACCGCCGTACGGCCAAGGTGCTGGATTGGGGGGCGATGCAGTTTTTGCTGGAGTCGGTCGAGTCGCGGAAGAAGCGGATCCAGCTGGAGGAAGCGCTGCTGCTGGCGGCGCGCTGTCTGCTCGTGGGCCTGCTGGCGCTCGCAGTGGCGCGGCCATTTATTCCCCCGGGATCGTCGGTGCCGTGGGTGGTGGTCCTGCCATCGTTTTTGGTGGGATTGGTGAGTTTCACCACCGCGCTGGTGCTGCGGGGGAACCGGAAATGGTTTTGGATTCTGATGGGCGTGGCGGGACTGTTGGCTGTGCTGAGTGTGGCGGCGGTTTATTTTGAGCGGCAGTGGAATCTGAAACGGTTCGGCACCGGCGGAGGCAAGGACATTGCGATCGTGCTGGACGCCTCGGCGTCGATGCAGTGGCGGGGCAGCGGGGCGGCGGGCACGGTGTTTGAGACGGCGGTGGCGGAGGCGCGGGAGATTGTGGAAAAGGCGCCGGCCGGGAGTTCCTTCAGCGTGATCCTGGCCGGGCCGGTGCCGATGGCGCGGCTGCCGGAGCCTGTGGTGAACCGGCTGGATGTGACGGATACCCTGAACGGGCTGCAACCGGGGCGCGGGCGGATGGCGGCATTCGATGCGTTGGCGGCGGCGGCGGTTTCGCTGGCCCGGGGGACCAATCCTGCCAAGGAAATCATCGTGCTCACGGATGGGCAGAATCTGGGTTGGGAGACGGAAAACAAGGCCCGCTGGGAGACGCTGGCCGCAGGCATGGAGACGCTGCCTTCCAAACCGCAGGTGATTCTGCGGCGGTATCCCTTGCCCTCCTCGTTCCGGAATGCCGCGCTCGCGGAGATCCGTTATTCCCGTGAAGTGGTGGGCGTGGACCGGCCCGTTTCCATCGAGGTGACGGTGGAAAATACCGGCACCGAAGCCATCACCCCGGGGGGACTGGATCTGCTGGTGGAAGGCCAGACATTGAAGGATGGCGGGATGGGGCAGTTGGCTCCCGGAGCGCGCCAGACGGTGCGGTTTCTGCATCAATTCAAACAGACCGGCAGTGCGGTGGTGCAGGCGAAACTGATGGTGACCGATGATCTGGCGTTGGATGACACGATGGATAGTGTCTGTCAGGTGGTGGACCGGCTGGGGGTGCTCATCGTGGATGGAAATGCCAGCGGTCCCTTTCTGGAACGGGCGGGGGCGTTTACGGCTCTGGCTCTGGCCCCTGCTTCCGCCCTGCAGGCCGCCCGTAACGACCCGGGCAAGCCGGACAACAAGGACAAACCATCGGTCGCGCTGGACCCCGAGGTGATTCCGGTGAGCCGGGCGGGATCGGTGGAGTCTTTTGGAAACTACGATGTCGTCATCCTGGCTGATGTCCCGAAACTGGCGGACTCCACCGCCCGGCGCCTCGCGGCTTGGGTTCAGGCCGGCGGGGGGCTGCTGGTGACGCCGGGCAGCCGGGCCTTGCCGGACTTTTATAACAACTGGCGCGATGCGGAGGGCAAGGTGCTCCTGCCGGCCGGACTGGGGGCGGAACGCATCAGCCGCGAATCCATCGGGGTGGCTTTGCCGAGTTTTACCCATCCGGCCCTGGCCCTGGTGGCGGATGCGAAACAGAGTGATCTGGGAGGAGCATTGATCACGCGGTCCTGGCGGCTGGAAGTGCCGGGCGGGAGCGATACCGTGGTGGGTGCGCGCCTGGGCAATGGGGATCCCTTGCTGGTGGGGCGGCGGTTTGGGTTTGGGACGGTGCTGCTGACTTCGGTGAATTTTGATGGCACCGGTTCCAATCT
>JAYUWQ010000685.1:0-9221 GCA_043753485.1 bacterium | reverse complement strand
AGAAGTCTTCCACAGAGGTCGGGGATATGGGCTATGGATGGTATTATTGGGACGACTCTGGCATGGGTGGTGACCCGATGAGACTGGGATACATGCTCAGGACATCTATTATTTTTCCATTCATTCCGTTACTCTGGATTGCTTTTGTCTACATCAGTCTTCGGCTGCGGACTTCACCAAGAGCGATACAGCCATGATACGACCACAGCAGACACTCCCTCCATCAAAGGCGAACAAGGCGCGGCTGGACAACCGCTGGGGCTGCTCTGTCGGCCATGCTTTCCGTAACTTTAACCCGTCATCCCGTTTCGACGCTTACCCCCGCCCCAGCGGTGCCAGCGCTTAAACGTTAGCCGTCAGTGTATGTCAGACCTCGACTCCAGCATCATGGCTTTCGTAGCTGGGTTCACCGGCGTCAGCTCTCTGCGGCTGTCGCCCGCCTCGACTCTTTTTGGCGACTTGGGCGTTGACGGTGCAGACGGTGGGGAGTTGATCGAGTCGTTCGGCGAGAGGTTTCACGTGGATTTGTCATCATTCCGCGCCGACCGACACTATGGACCGGAGGGTTTGCCCGTTTATGCCCCGTTCCTGTGTTTGTGGTGGTTGGTGAGTTTCCCATTTCGCCCGAAGCAGACACCAGAGGAGCGGGCCGGGTTGTGTGCCATTCGGATTTCAGACTTGATTGCAGCAGCCAGAGAGGGGCGATGGACGTTATAAGGGCGAATGACCATGGTTGTCATTGGGCGCAGCCCCGATGATGTCGGTGGCCGGTTCTCTGGGGAGCCACGCAGAGGATTCCTGCCAAAACCGTTTCCATGCCCATCTGGTTTGCCTGTCCGCGCTTCCTCCGGGCGGGTTTTGGCAATTTGGATGTTACAGTCCTGGGATTCCCAACCAAGGGGCGGCAGCATCCTGCTGAAATCCATGAGCCTGGCCGCCCGCCCCGCTGCGGCACCTCTCTACGGTGGACATTGACCCGGCAGATCCCTATGGTTTGCCCGCCCCGCGAGGAACCCCTCTCCCCGTCGGCCGGCCCTGAAAGCGATTTCAGGGCAGCCATGCCAAACCGATATCTGATTGATCGATCATGACCCCGCACTCCAAGTTCTTCCCCCACGCGCTGATCCTGCTGGCGGCGCTGCTGCTGTCCCACCTGCCGGCCCGCGCCGGGGACCGGCCCACTGTGCCCAATTTCTCGTTGCTCGACCTGGACGACGCCAATCACGAACTGCACCGCACCCCGGGCCGGGTGGTGGTGTTGATGTTCACCGGCACCGGCTGCCCCATCGTCCGCAAGAACGCGGTGAAATTCCGTGACTTGAAGGACCGCTTCGAGAGCGGGGGCATGAATTTCTGGCTGGTGAATTCCTATGCGGACGACTCGAAAAAAGACGTGCGGAAGGAGTGCCAGAAACTGGGTTTGTGGAGCATGACCTGTCTGCTGGATAGCAAGCAGAGCCTGGCGCTGGCCCTGCAGGTGGAGCGCACCGCGGAAGTGGTGGCCATCGACACCAAGGACTGGAGCATTTTTTACCGGGGAGCGATCGACGACCAATTGGCGGAAGGGGCGGAGAAACCGGCCGCGACGGAAAAGTATCTCGAACAGGCCCTGACCGCCTTTTTGGCCGGCAAGGAAATCACCACCCCGAAGACCCGCGCCCACGGTTGCCGGATCAGTTACGCGAAAGTCGCCGAAACCGGTGCTGTGCCCGACTACGCCACGCAAATCGCGCCGTTGTTGCAGCAGCATTGTGTGGCCTGCCATCGTGCCGACGGGATCGGGCCGTTCAGCATGAACAAACACGGCCGGGTGGCCAACAAGGCTGAAATGATCGAGGAAGTGCTGCTGACACGCCGCATGCCGCCGTGGGACCCGCATCCGGACTATGGCAATTTCATCGACCCGCATGCGCTATCGCGGGAAGAAACGCAGACCCTCCTCCGGTGGGTGGAAGCCGGGGCGCCGCGTGGGGAAGGCGCGGACCCCTTGGAAGTGCCGTTGGCCGCGCTGCCGGAGTGGCCGCTGGGGAAACCCGACGCGGTGCTCAAGGTGGCCGAAGTGCAGAAGATCCCCGCCACCGGGGTGCTGGATTACCGCCATATCAAGGTGGCCAATCCCTTCAAGGAAGACGTCTGGTTGAGCGCCCTCGACGTGAAGGCCGGCAACCGCAAGGTGGTGCATCACGTGATCCTCTACGCCAAGTGGCCCGGCGCGCCGGACACCGGCAGCAGCAAGGGGGTGTTTTTTATCGGCTGGGCGCCCGGCTCCACTGCCATGAAATATCCCCCCGGCGTGGCGAAAAAGCTGCCTGCCAATGCGGAGCTGACGCTGGAGTTGCATTACACCACCATCGGTTCTGAAGAGACGGATCAGAGCGAGATCGCCCTCTACCTCGCCGCGGGCCCGCCGGAGCGCTCGGCGGAAACCCGGCAGGCCATCGAGCCTAACTTGAACATCCCACCCGGGGTTGCCGAGGCCCGGCAGACCGCCACCTACGCCTTCACCAAACCGGCCACCATCTATGGTCTCTTCCCGCACATGCACTTCCGGGGGAAATGGATGCGTTATGAACTCCTGCTCCCCGACGGCAAACGCGAGACCCTGCTGCACGTGCCGCGTTATGATTTCCAGTGGCAGCTCAGTTATTACCTCGAGCAACCCCGGCACGTGCCGGCCGGCACGTGGCTGATGGTGTCGGGCGCGTTTGATAACTCGGCACTCAACCCCGCCAACCCCGCTCCCGGCAAACGCGTCGTCTTCGGCGAACAAAGCTGGGATGAGATGTTCATCGGTTTCTTCGAAGCGGCCGATGATCCCGAGCCGGCCAAAACGGCGGCGAAATAATGGCAGCCGGAAGGCTGGTTTGACGCGGATTCCGCCCGGGGGCGCGGACTTTTTCTGCCCTCTGAAATCGGCGAAGAACCAAACCCTGACATCGTTCGTGGTGAATCCGCCTGCCAGCCCTCCAGATCCAGGTCCCACGACTTTGCGCGGCCGGAAATCCGGGGGCGGGCTGTTCTTTGCCACAGGGCTTCTCGTCCTGCTGTTGACCGGCATCACCATGGCACCCTTTCCTGACCTCTGGCCCGGCTTTCTGGTTTCCCTGCTGTTCTCCCTCTACGGATTGTTGCGCGCAAGCTCCCCAAGGCAAAGATGGATCGGTATCGGACTTTCCTTCGCGGCTGGCGTTCCGGGGCTCCTGAGTTTCTTTCTCTTCGCGGTCCGTTGAGCCCGAGCCTCAAATTCAAACCGGCCGGATCAAATCAACCTAGCTGGGAATTGGCTTGGGGTGAACCTTCCCTAACTGGGAAGCGGTCCGCCGGTCTCATCACTTGTCCTCTCCCCGGCGTTCGGTAAGGCTTGGGCGGTCCACTCATCCCGATGCGTTCGAAAACAATCAAGATATCCCTGGCCTGCCTGGCGGTGTATTTCGGTATTTACATCGCCTGTCGCTGGTTCGGCGGCGTGATGGTCTGTCGTGGCGATCTCTTGGCCGGCAGTTGGGAGCCTGAGGCGGGTCATTGGTTTGGACGAGCACGGAATAGATTATTCAACGCATCAAGTGTATCGGTCATCCCGCTGCTCCCAGCCGCATCCCTTGAGATGATCTTGTTTGGTCGGGACGGCTTTGAGGATGTAGCCAGTGATGTCCATGTGAGCCGCCGCTTATCGATGGCCGCACTTCTTGCGGGTTGTTGGGAACTTCCAGATGATCTCCAGCCGGTTGTTGGGTTTTATGAGTGCCGTTGGAAGCAGGATAGAATGAGCTTTGAGTGCGTGCTTCGGGTGCTCCCGGGTTCGAAGATCCAGGAAATGGCACCATCACTAGCCTTGAGGTTTGCGGGGACGGATGGTCCTCTGCCGCTTTGGGTGCCAAGCAAAGCCGATAAGTTGCTCGGAGATTATAGCTTCGGAACACTTCTTCCCAGCTGCGGTGCTACCGACGATGGCGGCCGCTGGTGCCATTTCATTCTGGATCCGCAACAACAGCTCCTCTATTTCTGTTGGGGTCGCGATGGTTATTAGCCTTAGAGTAATTCTTCCTATGCCAAAAACTCAGCTGTTAACCGGTGGGATCATTCTCCCATGGTTTTTCACCCTTTAAATTCTCCCCTTCCGGTGAACCCCAGCTTCGCTTCAGCGGGGCCTTGATCAGGCTCGTTCCAGACAGTTGCCCTTCAGTTCATGAATGATCCCAGCCAGCCCTTAACGCCGAAGCAGACCCTGCTTTTGATTCTGCTGCCGCTGGTGGGTATTGTCCTCGGCCTGCGGCTCTGGCTGCATCTGGTGCGCGTGCAGCATGTCTATCCCGGGGGATACCTGGTGCACCACTTGTTCACGGGGGTGTTGCTGGTGATCCCTGCGGCGTTTGTCCTCGCTTTTGGGACGCGGCACCGGTGGTCGGCGATCCTCGCGCGGCTGGTCCTCGGCTGCGGCAGCGGCCTGATCCTGGATGAAGTGGTGTTTCTGGTGATGACCAAAGCCAGCGATGACGATTATGTGTCCCGCGTTTCCTTGTCTGGAGCCATCGGGTTCAGCGCCGGGGCAGTGGTCCTGCTGGGGCTGCTATACCGGTCGCGGCGGTGAAAGGGCAGGGGAGTGAATGGGCTTCCCCTGAAAATCAGGCTTTCGGTGTGGCTGATCTCCCGTCAGGCTGCCGCTGTGAAATGCCCCCGACCCTTACGTCTCCTGCTGCGGACCCTCGCCGTGCTCATCCTGCTGACCGTGGTGATCATCGGTTCCGGCTGGTTGTATTTTCATCCGTCCTTCGAGCGCTCGCCCCGGATCGTTTACGGTCAGCGCCATGGGCAGGATCTGACGTTTGAGGTGGTGCGGCCCGCCAAACCGAATGGTCTGGGCGTGATTTTTGTGGTGAGTGGTGGCTGGAGATCGGGGGCGGATTCCTTCAAGCCGTGGACCATCGCGCCGCTCCTGCGGCGGGGTTATACGATCTTCCCGGTCTGCCACGTCTCGCAGCCGGAGGCCACGGTGATGGAGACGGTCGACGACGTGAACCGGGCGGTGCGGTTCATCCGTCATCAGGCGCGCGACTACGGGGTGGACCCGGCGCGGCTAGGGGTGAGCGGAGGCAGTGCCGGGGGTCACCTCAGCCTGATGCTGGCCACCCGCGGCGGCCCCGGCCCGGCGGACGCCCCGGACCCGGTGGACCGCGAATCCAGTGCGGTGCAGGCGGTGGCGATTTTCTATCCGGTGACGGATCTGCTGAACCTCGGTGATTCCACGGAGAACCTGCATGATGGCGGCGCACCCAAGAGCTTCCTCAAAGCCTTTGCCCAGGACCCGCAGGACCTGCCCGCCTGGCAGATCACCGGCCGCGCCATGTCACCGATCTTTTATGTCTCGTCGGCCCTGCCCCCGACCCTTATTTTTCACGGTGACGCCGACACCCTCGTGCCCCTTGATCAATCCCAACGTTTTCAGGCCCGTGCCAAGGAGCTGGGCCGCCGCGTCGAACTCATCATCCATCCGGGGGGCAACCATGGTTGGCTGACCATGATGTGGGACGTGAGGCAATTTGCAGATTGGTTTGACGAGAACTTGAGGAAATGAATTCCCCGGGCGGGTCGGGCTGCTGCGCGGTGGCCTGGGTTAAAGGCTTGTGACAGGAGGATTGCTGCGTTTCGTAACCGGAGGATGCGACACGATGAAAACCACCGCACGCACCGCATCGGCTGGCTCCGGGCGGCAGTCCTTGGCGCGAATGACGGAATTGTCTCCACGGCCAGTTTGATCGTCGGGGTGGCCGCGGCAGATGCCAGCCATGGCAACGTGCTGGTCACGGGCATTGCCGGACTGGTGGCAGGGGCGATGTCGATGGCGGCGGGAGAATATGTTTCCGTTAGTTCCCAGGCCGATACCGAGCAGGCCGACCTCGAACGGGAGCGGCTGGAGCTGGCCACCGAGCCTGAAAAGGAACTGGCCGAGCTGACCGCCATCTATGTGGCGCGGGGACTGGAGGCTGGACTGGCCAGTGAGGTGGCCCGGCAATTGACCGCCCATGATGCCCACGGCACGCATGCCCGCGATGAGCTGGGCATTTCCGAAAGCCTGAGTGCCCGCCCAGTGCAGGCCGCCTTTGCTTCGGCGGGCACCTTCGCGGTCGGGGCGGCGCTGCCGCTGGTGTTGGTGCTGATCGTCCCCTCGGCTTCGCTGGTCTGGACGGTCTCTCTGTGCTCGCTCGTTTTCCTCGCCCTGCTCGGCGGCCTCGCGGCCCGGGCGGGCGGCTCTCCCATCTGGCGGGCCACCGCGCGCGTCACCTTCTGGGGAGCGCTGGCCATGGCCCTCACCGCCGGGGCGGGGGCCTTGTTTGGAGCGGTCGGGTGAGCGCAGCTTCCGATAGGTGTATGGACATCATCAGTAAGCTGGAGCCGGCCCTTTTCTACAAGCACGCCTATGGGCTTCGTTTCGAAATCGGCCCACCGGAAGTCGGGGCGCTCAAGCCAGACCGGTCACTCAATCCCCCCTACTTTGAAGAGGCACTCCGCAGGGCGATCACTCTTTTCGAAAGCGTATTTGAGAACGAAGCCGCCGTGATTCTGGTGCTGCAGCAGTTTTCATCCGGAAGAAAGAAAATCCCGCTGACGCATCCTCTGCTCGCCCTGGCTTCAAAAGCGGGGACGACGGGTATCCAGTTTTCAAAGCGGCGGGATGTCGAGCCGCGCAATCTCCAGAA
The DNA here is from genome assembly GCA_043753485.1 of bacterium. GTDB lineage: Bacteria > Verrucomicrobiota > Verrucomicrobiia > Verrucomicrobiales > V1-33 > CAIZWU01. Next base: position 2,526 of record JAYUWQ010000685.1, on the reverse strand, counting down.
ACGTAAACAGCACTGGAACCGGGCCACCGTGACGGTGAGAATAGCCGATGCCAACTGGGGCAAAATCCTCGACCTGGCGCGGTATTCGGATTGGCGGACCGGATGGGAAGGGGATTGTTATCTGTTGAATCCCCGCCGCACCGTCGCGTTCCACCTTTACGATAACCGTGGGCTTGATGTGGTGGCGGTGGGTAAGGATGAATTGGAACCGGTCTACCGGCAGCATCGCGATTGGATTCTGGGATACGACGAACCAGTGATTTCCAGGATGTTTGGAGAATAGCCCTGGCCCGCTATTGAAGAGCGGAAGCCCGGATAAAAATTTAGGCATGTCATTCCGGGGCCGGAGCGGTAGAATGGAACGGAACAACCAACCTATCAGGCTTATGAAATCACTCTGCTTGCAGAACCTCGACGTGGATCACGAAAGCCGGAGGATGAATCCAAGGGGCGGATCACCCCTGTGTGCTGCCTTGTTAGCGGTGGTGGGCGGGATCGGGCTGTGGGCCGGCATGACTCCCTCTGCGCAGGCGGCGCTCACGGTGGTTGAAGGCGTGGACTTCTCGAACTCGCGGTTCACCCCGACGATTCTTCCTTCCGTCCTAGGCACGGGCGATAATGTGATCAGCGGTACGCTGCCGGGAAGCTCCACCATTCCGGACATGGATATTTTCCGGGTCGATAATCCTGACGGACTGGCCATCACGGCCATCACCATCAACTTTTCCAGTTTTGAACCCGGATCACCATTCCGGCCGGCGACCGTGAACCTCCTCGCCCCGAACAGCGGAATAATTACGGCTGATGGCAATGGGGTTTTCCTGCTCCCGCCGGTCATCAGCAATCCTGCCAACCTCACGCTGGAGCTGATCGGCCCGGGTCAGCCCGGATCGGAATTCATAACAGCAGGCAGCGCCAACTATACCGTGACCATCAGTGCCATCCCGGAGCCGGCGGTTACGGTCTTCCTGGGAGCCGCAGGTATGGCCTTGCTGGTTGGCAGGGCAAGGCGGCGGAAACCATGACCGGGGTAAGAAATTAGCAGCCGGAGGATCCCCGTCAGAAGCCAAAGGGCCTGGGAACCGCCGGCGGATATATTGGAGCGGGTAAGTACATTGACTTTTGCGGCGTATTTCCGAAAACCGGGGGTGTTGGTGCCGCTGGCTTCCCGTGCGGGAGTCCGGCAGGCGCCGCTATCCCCCCGCTTACCCCCGTTATGTTCAAAACCCAATTTGCCTGCCGTGACGCCAGTGGCACTCCCCCCTGCCGGCTCCGAAAGAACGGTCCCGGCCGTGCCCGCCGGATTTCCCGCCTGACCCGGACCCTGCTGGTGGCCTTTTGCGCAGGGCAGGGGCTGCCATCGGTCGCGGGCACCTACCCGACGGCGGCGGGCACGCAGGGTTTTACCTACACCAATGGCACCGTGCCCGGCGGGGTCACCTGGAATGACGGCACCGCGTTGAACAGCACCCTCACGGGAACGCCGCCCGTTCCGGTGGCCTCGGTGCAGAGCAGTGCGCTCCGCCTCACTGCCAACGGCGTCCCGGATACGATCACTTCCTTCAAGCTGCCGGAAATCGACGTCGGTCTGGATGTCTCGGCCCTGACGGTTAATTTCAATCTGAAGCTGTCTGCCACCGGAACCGCAGGCGAGGGGTTTGCGGTGAATTTCGGGGACATTCCGCCCAGCGATGGCGATGGGGAGCTCGGCTGGGCCCTGGCCAATGGTCTGGTCGTCGGGTGGAAGACCTATGATGATCCTGGTATTAGCGAAGTGGAGGGGGAAATCGTGGTCTACGCAAACCGGGTGGTCATGGCGCGTGCGCCGATGACCTTTCCCAATGATGCCACCTTCCGCCCGGTGACGGTGCGCTGGGATGCCCAGGGAGTGGACGTGCGCTGGAACAACGCCGACGTTTTCCTGAATCTGGCCGTGCCGGGCTTCGCCCCGCGCGTCGGCGATACCGCGGCGTTCTCGGCGCGCACCGGGCCGGTGGCGACCCAGGAGATCAGCATCGACAACCTCCAGGTCCTGACGACCCCCTTGGCGAATATCGCGACCGGTGGACCGGTGATCACCGAGTTTGAGGCGGAGAACAAGGATTCGTATGAAGACGAGGATCTCGAAAGCCCTGACTGGATCGAAGTGTTCAACGGCTCCGCGGCCGGGGTGTCCCTGACCGGTTGGTTCCTGACGGATGATCCCGCCCTTCCCAACAAATGGGCGCTGCCCGCCGTCACCCTGGGGGCGAACCAATACCGGGTGGTCTTCGCCTCCGCGAAAAACCGGACGGTCGCCACCGGGCAATGGCATACGACTTTCACGCTGCCCAAAGCCGGCGGTTACCTGGCGTTGGTGCGGCCTGATCTGACGGTGGCTTCGGAGTATACCTATGGTCAACAGTATGAGGACGTGCCTTATGGGGAGCTGGGCGCGGCCCGGCAGCGGGGGTATCTGGAAGTCGCCACGCCGGGCAAGAAAAACATCAGCCTGATGGATGCCGGTCCCCCGGCGGAAGACGTGGT
>JAYUWQ010000684.1:0-3528 GCA_043753485.1 bacterium | reverse complement strand
ACGTATCAGAGTGCTTCTGGTGGAGGACAGTCCCACGGATGTGCTGCTGGCCCGGGCCGCCCTCAGGGGAGCACACGGCGCCGAGTTTGAGGTGTCGTCTGCCGACCATCTCCAGGCTGCCATTGAAAGCGTGCAGGCATCGCCGGTGGACGTCATTCTGCTTGACCTTGGATTGCCCGATGCGCAAGGAATGGATACTTTTGTGCGCGCGCACGCCGCCATGCCGGACATTCCTATCGTGGTGCTGAGTGGACTCGGCGACGAGGAGGTTGCCCTGCAGGCCGTGCATCAGGGCGCCCAGGATTATTTGCTGAAGGGATCGACGATGCGGGACCTGCTCCCGCGGGCCATCCGCTACGCGGTGGAGCGGCACCACACGCAGCATAAGCTCGAACAGTATGCCCGCGAGCTTCACGAGAAAAACTCCTCCCTCGAACAGGAACTCAGTTTGGCCCGTGAGGTTCAGCAAGCCTTGCTGCCACATCATTATCCATGTTTCAAAAGTGTCCCGGGTGAGGGCAGGTGTGCCTTGGAGTTCGCCCATCGATACTGTCCGGCAACCTCCCTGAGCGGCGACTTTTTTGACATCCTGCCACTGTCCCTGCATCAGGCCGGCGTCCTCATCTGTGACGTGATGGGACACGGGGTAAGGGCTGCCTTCATCGGTGCGCTGACCCGGGGACTGGTCCAGCAATCAGCCGCCTTGGCGTTGGACCCGGGGGCATTTCTCACCAGTCTGAATCACGATCTGGCCAAGACTTTGAAACACAGCGAAATCGAAGCATTTGTAACGGCATTTTATTTTGTCGCCGATGTGGCGGAAAAGCGGCTGCGCTACGCCAACGCCGGCCATCCCAGTCCGATGATCCTGCGGCGCGAAACAGGCTCCGTGGATTGGTTGCGCGTGGATCGCCCGTACCGGCCGCCGCTGGGGTTGCGCAGTGCCACGGCTTACCGGACCTATGAGGCTCCACTGGTGGAGCATGATTCGATTGTCCTCTTCACCGATGGTATTTATGAACAGGAGAATGCCGCCGGTGAGCAGTTCGGGCAGGAACGCCTCCTTGAGGCCGTCAGCCAGCGGTTGGGACAGCCATGCGGGATCGTGCTGGATGGATTGGTTAGTGAAACCCGGCAATTCTCCGGCCACAACGACTTCACCGATGATGTGTGTCTGGTCGGCATGGACGTGGTGACCGGTCAGCCTTCCGGCGCCGGGGCGGCCTGACCTCCCGGTAGCAGCCGTTTCTGGGGCTTGGTCATGCCCGTCCGCTCCCGGAGTGACTGGCTCCGGGAGGCTGATTGGACCTCAGATGCTGTAAGCCGCGCGCATCGGGCGGGTCAGCATGGCATTGACTTCGCTATCGGGACTCTGCTCGCTGGTGGGATCCCACTTGATGCTGCTCTTGCCCAGGCGCAGGCCGAGATTGGCGAGATGGGCGATGCTGATGGTTCGGTGGCTGGCTTCGATCGGAGCGGCAGTCGCGGCACCATCATAGAGGTGATCCACGAAGTCGAGATTATGGTTATATTTCCGGCTCAGGTGGAGCTGGATTTCTTCAGGTTTGATCTGTTCGGCGCGCAGTTCCTGCGGGGTAAATTCGATCAGATCACGCTTCACGAAGATTTTTTTGCCGTTATCCCCGATGAATTCAATGCCCTCACGGAAGCTGCTGTCCACGATCATGCGGACCCCGTTGGCATAGACGGCCTCGAAGTGAAAGGCGGTGGCCACGTTGTAGAGAGCATCCTTGGCCGGCATTTCACCTTTGATGTTTTCGATGGCGACGGGGCCGCTGGTGTCCATATCGAGCGCCCATTGGACAATGTCCATGTGGTGGGCTCCCCAGTCGGTGATCATGCCGCCGGAGTAGGCATAGTTATGGCGCCAGTTGAGTTGGAGGATGGCGGGCGCGTAGTCGTGTTGGGGCGCTGGGCCGAGCCACAGGTCCCAGTTCAACTCCTTCGGCGGGGCTTCGCTGCTCTGGCGGTCGGCGAGTTTGCTCCAGTTGGTGTGGCCGGCGGGCAGGCCGACGCGGATTTCCGTGATTTTGCCAAGGCGCCCATTGCGTACATAACCCGCAGCCATGCGGAATTTCAGATCACTGCGCTGCTGGCTGCCGGTTTGCCAGGTGATGCCAGCATTCTTGACTTCCTCAACCATCCGGCGGCCCTCGCCAACTGTAAGGGCGAGGGGTTTCTGGCCGTAGATGTGTTTGCCTTTCCGGGCACAGTGAATCGCCATGTAGGCGTGCCAGTGGTCCGGCGATGAAATATTGACCGCATCGATGTCTTCCTTTTCCAGCAGTTCGCGGAAGTCTTCGTAAGGAGTGCAGCCTTTGAAGCTGCCGTCCTTGGCTTCACTGTAGTGTTTTTCGATCAGAGCCTTGCCCACGAGCCGGCCGCCGGTTTTTTCGGCAGAGTAGCCGTAATTGCCAAGTTCGGTCACGGGATCGGCCACGGCTACGATCTGCACGCGGTCGTCCTGCAGAAAGGCGGGGACGGTGGTGTAGGCAATGGTGCCAAATCCGAAGGCGGCCATGGTGATGCGTTCACTGGCAGCGGGACGTCCGTTCAGTCCGAGGGCGGTGCCTGGAATAATGGAGGGGAAGCCCACCGCGGCAGCGGAGAGGACGGATTTTTTGAGAAGCGCACGGCGGGTCAGCATGGAAGTGGGGGTAAGGATTGGTTGCGGAAAGGCCCATCAACCATTTCGGGGCCGATTTTGTCAAGCCTCTGTGAAAGCAGATTTTGATGACAAGGGGGTGATGGGAAACAGTTAGGAAAGCACCAGTCCGCGCAGATCCTCATCGGTCAGGCCTTCCATCAGTGGGGCTTCATCATCGAGGGCGGCGTCCATCAGGTTTCGTTTTTTCTCCTGAAGCTTGAGGATCTTTTCCTCGACGGTTCCGGTGGTGATGAGTTTGTAAACGGTGACGGGGCGCTCCTGGCCGATGCGGTGGGCGCGGTCGGTGGCCTGGGCTTCGACGGCGGGGTTCCACCAAGGGTCGAAATGAATCACGGTGTCGGCTTTAGTGAGGTTCAGGCCGTAGCCGCCGGCCTTGAGACTGATCAGGAAAACCCGTTTGGCGGGATCGTTCTGGAAGGCATTGACCTGGGCGGCGCGGTCGCGGGTGGAGCCGTCGATGTGGCAGGAGCCTAGACCTGCGGAGTCCACCGTTTCCTGGATCAGGCGGAGCATGGAAGCAAAGGCACTGAAGATGATGACGGAGTGGCCGCCGTCGCGGATTTCTTCCAACAGCTCGGCGAGGGCTTCAATCTTGCCTGACAAGTCGGCAGGCGGCTGTTGGGGGAGGTCGAGCTTGAGCAGGCGGGGGTCGCAGCAGGTCTGGCGCAGGCGGAGCAGGGTGGTGAGCAGGTGCATCCGGGCCTGGCCCTGCTGTTTGGCGTTCTCGGCGTCGAGCACCTTGGCGGCTCCTTCGCGCATCAGGCCGGTGTAAAGTTCCTGCTGGGTGGCGGTCAGGGCGCAGGGGTGGATCTGGATGATTTTGGACGGCAGGTCCTTGG
>JAYUWQ010000683.1:0-9226 GCA_043753485.1 bacterium | reverse complement strand
ATGAGCCGGACTTTTTCCCGGATTTTCCAGCTGGGGCGGGTGCTTTCGGTGCAGGATATCCTGAACGCGGACCCGGCGGGAATGGACTCCGTGAGCCTGACCATTTACCGCGTTTCCTGCGGGGGCCTGCTGATGATGCTGGTGGAACAGCCCAAGGGACCCGAGCAAATGGCCCGGCTGCTCCCCGCCCTGGCTCAAGAGGGGATTGATCCCAGCCTGTTGATTGAGCGTGCTTTCCCGGCTCTGACCGGCTCAGCCAACAGCCTGTCCAAATGGTGGTCCCTCCAGATTGCCGCCCTTTCCCAGCCCGGTTTGGATGAAGTGCAAACACCGGGTGAAACCGAGCAACAACTGGCCGGAGCCCTGATCCTGCGCTACGCCCAGCCCGCGCCGGCCGAGAAACGGCCGAACGCACTCAAACGACTCTTCACCCCGGACAAAGCGGCCCCTCCTGCCGCCGCAGGCGCGCCGGAAGCGGCAGAGCCCCTCATAACTTGTGGCATTGAGGACTTCGCACGCGTGCTGGCCCTGCCGGAACCCGCGCCCGTTTTCAATCAGGTGGAGCTGGCCCTCACCCGCCTCATGCTCCGCGCTCATCCGATTTACCGCCCCATTATCCAGGAATATCAGGACCAAGTCCGCAGCCTGGCGAAAGGAAAGGCCGGAAAATCCCTCCCGGCCAACCTCAAGAGGCTCGCCACCACCCGGCAAAAACTCGCGGTCACCCTGCGGGGCATCGAAGACCACCTTGATTGGCACGAGGCCACCCAGTCCACTACTCCCAGCGGGGCCTTCGAAGATTACCTCCAAGCCGCTGGGGAACTGGAGAAACCCCGTCCTCCCAGGACGGACGCCATTTCCCGGTATCTCGATGAAATGGAAGCGGAATATCGCCGCTGAGCCAGCCAAACGTCCCCGATGGGGAACTGTCTTGCCCCCTTCCATGGGGAACTGAAGTTATCCTTTGCTTGATACCAAGGTCACTCCGGATGGTGCCCGCCATGGGCCACTTCAACACTTCGGGCTGAGCATTGGCCAGCGTTTTGAAGGTATATCACGGCCGAGGCCGCTTGAGTCACGTCGGATTTAGATGTGTTTTCACTATTTAAATACGAATATGCACTGCTTTTTAATAAATAGTCGTTGCATTTAATGGTATTTTCTATAATTTCTAGATACCTCAACTCCTGATCCTCATGACTCTTTATAGAAAACTCGCCTTCACTCTTGCTGAGATCCTGGTTTCGATCGCCGTCATTGGCGGCATTTCGGCCGGCGGTTACGTCGTGATGCGGAACGTCAGCCAAAGCAGCAATCAGGTAAAACTGGAACAGGACGTGCGCATCGTGAACAACGCGATCCGCACTTATGAAGTGAACGGAGGCAAGCTCGCCGCCGGCATCAGCGGTGACGAGGCCTTGGTGAAGATCCGCCGGCAGGCTGCAGATCTCCGCAAGAATGCCGGCTTGAAAGGATCTGCCATCGACCCCCGGATGAACCTGCGCTACCAGACGGGTGGAGAGGCCAGTCAAGGCGGAAAACGGGCCTATTGGGATCCTGATGAGCGGCAGTTTTGGATTGCCGAAAGTGGCGATGAAGCCGGGGTAAAGGAATTCTATCTGGGAGCCCTGCCTCCCCCCCTTCCTCTGATCACCAACGCAGACGGTAGCGTCACCAATCCCAATCTGGATGACCGCCAAACCTATGGGGCCTTTGCCGCGGTGGACTCGTGGGTCTGGGATTATGACAGCAACGGCGCCACCCCACGCAGCACCCCCTCCAACGTCATTACCAGCAATGCCACCATTTCCTCTTCCAGTGGCACCATCGACCAGACGATTATTGTCCTCGCCCCTCCCCGCTTCAGCATCGCGGGAGGTCGCTTCGACCTGTCGTGGTATCCCCGCGAGCTGACCCTGACTCCAGCGGCGAGCACTCCCGCCGGAGTTTCCGACATCTATTACATCCTTCCAGGCGGCCAGTGGCAGAAATACCTTGCCCCCATTCAAATCACCGATCCCGGCCAGACCATCACCGCCAAATCCGTGGCCCTCGATCTGGACCACTACTCCGACAGCGCGGAGGTGATGAATAACTACAATGCCAACCAGATCACCTTGGATCTTGCCCACGCCCTCCAGCCCACTTACCGCTATGCGGAACTCGGAGGAGCCCTCGCCAGCGGCTCCCTCGCCCCGGTCCTCGCGACCGTGCCCCGGCTTTTCCTCGCCAACGCCAACGACATTCCTGATAATTTTGAACGGAACGATGTCTTCCAGTCCTATTGGTCGTGGGACGGCTCGAGTCCTGACACGGCTTCCGCAGGCCGCTATTCCGGGATATCATCCTTCACCAACGGTTATCCCGGCGAAGCCCTCGTCCTGAATGTGGGCAGTTTCCCCACTACCAGCAGCACGCTCACGCTGAAATACGCTGCGCTCTCCAAAAATACCGAGATCGCCATCTCTTCGCCCGTCGAATCCGTCACCACGTCCATCGCGACCACCCCGCTGCTGGCCCCTCTGGTGACTCCCGATTCCGGCAGCCTCAGCAATGGCGAAGTGATCACGATGAGTCTGAATGTGCAGGGGTCCGCCACCCCGGCCAATGCCCGCATCTATTACCGGACCGATGGACAGGACCCCGGGGATGTGAGTGGCGAACCCGCCAGTGGAGCCACTCTCTACACGGTTCCGTTCAGCCTCGATTCCTTCAACAGTCCCACCGTGCGGGTGGTGGCCCGGGTTTACCCGCCGGCCGCCTACAAACGCTGGTTCACCACCAGTCCGACTGCCACCCTGAATTACTACCTGCCATATGCGGAAGAAAACGTTTATGCCGTGATCGGAGGGACCAATCAGATCTTCAACATCAATCCTTCCACCGGCACCAACCGGATTTACGACAGTAACTCGACCTACAATCTGCGTGCCCTCGCCTTGGATACGGCCAAGGCCCGCATCTACTACGTGGAGGACAACGGGTCCTCCGCTACCGGATGGCGCGTGGGATACCACGATTTCATTGGGACCACGCACAGAACCCTCGGCAACATCAAGGGGACGTGGTCCTACAACGCCTCCGCCCAGCCTGATAACCTCGCCTATTTCAATGGGGCTCTCTACTACATCCACGCCAACAGTGATGATCTCGTCCGCATCGCCCTCAACGACGATGCCAGCGCTGTTGCCTCCGTCGCCAAAGTCGCTGATCTGCGGAGTAATAACGGATGGAGCAACGTAGGCGATCTCGCGATTGATGAAACCGGCCTCATGTTTTTCGCTGATTCGACCAAGAAGTACCATCGCTTTGACGTAGCAGGTCTCAGCGGATATCTGGAACTCTCCTCAGTGGCCCAATCCTACGCGGGGCTGGCTTTTTATCAGTCCCGCCTTTTCTCCACCCGCTCCGACAGCACCAGCATCAGCCGGCTCGCCCCCAATACCGGATCGGCCTTGTCCAGTGTGGCTGCCGCCAACTCCCGCAAGTTCGTCGACCTGGCCTCCCCCACTTCCGCCACGCCGGTCTCCACTGCCAAATCGATGTGGGGCATCGTGGACCAGGCCGACGGCCCGCACCTCGTGGAATTCCGCAACAACTACCGCAGTCCGCTCGTGTCCACTGCGGTGGACTATGGTCCGATTCTTTTTGAAGGAAATTCCCTTCTCACCGATGTCCGCTACGGCATCCTCAGTCTGGCCGTCTCCAACAGCGGCATGGCCTATTTCGTCAGAAACAGCACCATCCGGAAATCCGAAGGCACCGGAAACACCGACAGTTACCGCCCCCTGCTGAGTCTCAACCTCGCCAATCTTCGTTTGGGCGATACCCTGAATGCCACCCACGTGGGAGACCTCAAACCCGGCCTGCAGACCATGGCCGGCTCGCTTGATCCTGACGATGTGGTGACGGGAATCACCCTTTCCCCCACCGGTGAGCTTTATGGGGTTCTCCGGGAGGGCAACAGCTCCGGGGTTGACAGTGCCGACTATATTTTCAAGTGCACCCAGCCGGTCAACAGCATGAGCGGATTCAACCTGGGCGTCACCACCATCGGCCGCACCACCTCCGCCTCCGGTCTTTCTTCCGATAGCGAAGACCTCGTCTTCACCCGCGATGGCCGCCTCTTTGTGCTCGATGGCTACGACAATGAGATACTCGAAGTCAATCCTGTAACGGGAGTGGTGCTTTCCGTGATGAGCAACGATGAGGGCAGTTACCGCGCCATCGCCGTCGACCCCAGCGATTACCGCATCGTGGCTTCCGATACCGGCGCCAACACCTTCAATCAGGTCAATGGGGGCCCGGGCAACGATGAAACCTTCCTGAGTTACCAGGATCGCTGGGGTTACTCCAACATCGAGGCCATCTCCTTCTATCAGGCTCCCTTCCTGCTGCTCAATACCCAGGTGGACCTCTTCGCCGTGGACGGCTCCAAAACCATCCATGGGATCGACTTTGCCACCGGCCAGACAGTACCGGTCACCGATGCCCCATGGCCTGTCCGCGCCGTGGCTTATGATCTGGTGCGCCGCGAAGTCTTTTACCTCCGCGGAGGCAGCACTTCCTTTACCCTGGGATCCTTCAACCGGGATACCTTCCAGCATAAGATCTATGGCGATCTCAAGGACAGCCGTTTTGAAAGATCCCCCGTCCTGCTGCCGGACAACCTGATGTATTTCGGGGGCTATCTCTGGTATGTGGAGCCACAGACCGATAACCTGATGCGGATCGAAGTGGGCACCAGCACCATCACCGCGCAACGGAAGGCGTCCAACCTGAATGCCAATATCCTGCGCTTCGACCTCATCGGTGACCTTGCCATGACTCCTGACGGCTGGGTCTACTTCTCCTGTATCAATTCCGAAGGCCAGCGTTTCTGCCGCTATCAGGTCAACACTTTGGACCAATTTCAAGTCCTCTCAGGTCCGATCGCTTCCCCGGTGCTCCTGCCGGGTGGTGAATCCTACCGGGAAAACTGGTTCGATGCGCTCGCCTTCGCCCCACCGGATGCCGGTGGAAACCGCGCCCTTTACAGCACCTACGCGGTCGCGCCTTCCCCCCTGCACATCGTCGATACCAGCAACGGCGGGAGCACGTTCTACAAAAATATCCTTCCCCGCCTCAGCCTGATCGACTTCTCGGACTTCCACCCCGGCACCCTTTCCGATCCGAATGCGGTCACGTTGCGTCCCCTGCTCAAACTTAACAACCTCCATTCCACCTACACCTACGCCGAGGTTGGCGGGCCGTTCCTGATCGGGTTTGTGCCCCCTCCCGCCGCCGTTACCGGTCCCACCGTGGTGCTGAACAACCCGAATGAGGTGCTAGTGAGCTATCAAAACAGCGACCACTTTCAGGTCCGGTGGAGCACGGATGGAGTCGATCCCCGGACTTCCCCGAATGCCTCGGTCACCGGCACCTTCTCCAATGGCTTCCCGGGCCAGCAGCTCAGTGTCGCCTACAGCCTGTGGGGCAACAGCGCGACTCTGCCGCTGCAGGTCGTGGCGAAATCCCTCAAGACCGCGGTTTTGGTGGATTCCCCGATGCTCAGTCCGGTCATTTCCGCCCAACGCATGGTGCTGGACAATCCACTCGTCACCGAAGTTGCAGCCGTCAATGGGGTGCGTCAACTTGAGATCAAACCCAATATTGCTGGTGGGATGGTTCCGCCGGGCGTCCGTATCTATTACACCACCGATGGCACCGATCCCGGCGTCACCCGGGACAACAACGGGCTCGACAACCCCACCACCGGCCGACTCTACACGGGCACCATTGCCCTCCCGAATTCCGTGCCCAATGGTCAGCCGGAATATATCGTGAATGCCCGCGTCTACCCCCCTGCCAACCTGCCACAATGGTTCGAGGCCAGTGATTACGGCTACTACTCCTTGGAGGAAATCTCCGGGGTTGGCCACATGGATGTTGACACCTCTTCCCAGCTCTATCCCTACCGCCGCGGTAAAACCGACCGCCACGTGCATGCCTACACGAGGCACTACAACACCGCCGGACTGGACTTCTTCAACTTCGCGGACAACAAGCTGCACGAGATCACCGACAACGTGTCCTCCGGCATGAAGTTCAAAATCATCGTGTCCAACGCCGATCTCTCTCCTGGTGGCCGGCTCGTCATCAACAAGACCTACAACCCGTCGGATCCATCCACTTGGATTCCAGTGACGACCTACGACAACACGGCCCCCAGCGCCCTGACGATTTACAGTCTGGATGGGGCTCCCGGGACCACTCGGTTGACGTCATTCGGGTTCTACTCCGACATGGCCACCATCGCCAATGGAGGCTTGATCCAGGGCAATCCCGGCCACGTCAAGAACAACACCCCTGGCATCTACGGGGAGTGGCGCAATGGAGCCTTCACCATCCAGGTGGTCAGGGTCAACAGCTCCGGATACGATGCCTTCACCACCAATACCAAGTTCAGTGGCGGCGGAGTGCAGGGCGTGGCCACCTCCGGCCTGCTCTGGGAGTGCACGGTGTTCCATCATGGCAGTGGTGGCCCCTACTCTCCTAACTAATACACGGGAGCCCTCGTTTTGCTGGCGGTGATCGCCGCCAGCAAAACGCCCTTTCCGGCGGCACCGTCCAAAACAACGGCACTGCCTCATCAGCGGAAGAGTCTTCCACCCAGCCCAAGCCATGGAACCGGGCGTGGCAATCCCCGGGTTCCGCCAACTGGCCAGCCGCTCCCCGCTCAGTGCATCTCCACCGCACAATGGCCCAGACCACCGCGGTAGTAGTTGAACTGCACGCCGGGATGATCCGCGAGGAGGGACATCGGGACCGCACTGTCCGCCAGGCCCTTGGAAATCATCAGCGCGGTGAGCCGTTGGCCAAGGGGATTGTCGTGGACTCCGGCCTGCCAGATGGAGACCCTCTCCGCCAGCCAGGTTTCCACCGGTCCTACCGTAATGGCCTGGTTGGGGACCATGGTGACATTCCCCCCGCCGGAGGTGCGGGCGTTCTGCATCAGGGTGACCGGATGCAGTTCCACCACCCGCGTCGCCAGCGCCCGGTAAACCTCCGGGGCCGGCGGCTCCAGCAGAAAGGCGCCCTCCCGTTTCACCGGGTCATTGAAGGCCCAGTGCTTGATATCCCCCTGCCCGCCCTGCATCACCGCACAACGCACCCCGGCTTGCCAGCTGGCCCGGTAGGCCGCGGTATCCGCCTTGGGGAAATGAAGGTGCTCCTCCGGCATCCGCAGTTCGGGACGGATGCGGTCAAAGAGCAATTCCCGGTCCGCCCGCTCGAACGACAAGGGATGCGACATCGGCACTTCCCGGCCCGTCGCCGCATCATACCACTCGTCCATGCCCCAGAAATGAGCATGCCGGAGGGACACGCCCAGCTCATTCACCAACCGCGCCACGAGGGGCAGCTGCTCCGTGGGGCCGATGGGGCCGCAGATCCCCACCGGATCATCCGAAGTCGCCTGCTTCCAAGCATGGATGTATTCCAAGGCTTCCGCCAAATAGAAATCCTCCAGTGTGTCGTAAAACACGACTTGGAATCCCGGCCGGGACAGCTGCTCCAAGTCCCGCGCCGTCAGCCGGGCGGCATCCTGAATCAGGGAGGGATCAAGAGTGGTGTAATCCCACCAGGCGGGGGCAACAGAACTGAGGGGACGGGGCATATTTGAGTGGGGTTTGATAAGTCAGATAAAATCAGCCAGAGGATCGATCTCCGTGCGGGACAATCCCAGGTGCAGATGCCGCCGCCAGGCTTCGGCCGCGCCAAAGCGCCCGCTGTGGCGGCCCAGTTCTTTTCCGGTCTCCATCATGCTCTGCACATAACTGCTCATGCCCTGCGACGCATCCAGCCACGACTGCTGGGACTGGTGCGCTTCCAGCGCGTGACGTTTCCGCTCCATCGCCCCGGTGATATCAATGTAAAAATCCGGCTCCACCTTTTCCCGCAGCGGACTGCACCCGCCATGGGGCATCGCATGATAAACCGCCACATCCCCCGGCGCCCCCGGCAAAGGCGGGTCACTGGCAAAATTGGGAACATGTTTGGCGAACGCGGCCGTCACCGCCAACCGCGCCGTCTCCATGTGGTCCTCCATGTAATCCTGCAACGCGTGGGTCAGCACCACCGAGGGATTCACCTCCCGCACCACTGCCGCCACTTTCCGCAGCAGGTCCACCGAGTAGACAATCTCCAAATCCCGCGCCACCGGCGGATAAAACCGGGCTCCGAGGCGGGCGGCGCCTTCACGGGCCTCCTCCAGCCGCACCCGGGCGGTGGTGTCCCCGTCCATCTCCAGGCTTCCCCCATTACCGCACGACAAATTGAAATAATGAAGCTCCCAGCCGGCATCCGCCAGCCGCAGCAGCGTTCCCGCCATGAAGATTTCAATGTCGTCAGGATGTGCCGCTATTGCCAGAACCCTCGGTTTCATGGGCTACTCCTGCCGCGTTCCCCTTCCGGCCACAATCATAAAAAACCCACCCTCCGCTTGCGCCCCTCCCCCGCTGACTCAACCCTGAAACATGACCTCATCCCTCCGTCCGGGCATCGCCGGCCTCGGCATCATCGGCCAACGTGTCGCTGCTTCCCTCCGCGCCAAAGGCCTAGCGCCTGCCACCTGGAACCGCACCCCGCGCCCGGCGGAGCCCGGCTGGACCGATTCTCCCGCCGCCCTCGCCAGAGACTCGGACGTGATCCAGCTCTTTGTAACCGATGGCCGGGCCGTGCTCGGTGTTCTTGAAGAAATGCTTCCGGAACTCGGCCCCGGCAAGACCGTGGTCCAAAGTTCCACCATTTCCCTCGCCGATACCCACGCCGCCGCCAAACTCGTCACCGGCACCGGAGCGGCCTTCCTCGACGCCCCCTTCACCGGCAGCAAGGACGCCTCCGCCGGCGGCCAGCTGGTCTATTATGTTGCCGGCGATCCTGACGTCATCGAAACCGTCCGCCCTATCCTCGAAGCGAGTTCGAAGGACATCCTGCTGTGCGGCGCCATGGGAAGCGCCACCGTGCTGAAGCTGGTCACCAACATGGTTTCCTCCACCATCGTCGGCATTCTCTCCGAAGCCATGGGCATCACCGCCGCCCAAGGGATTGCCCTGACCAAATTCCAGGCCGCTCTCGAACGCAATGCCGCCGCCTCCGGGGTTTCAAAACTCAAGGTCCCATCCATGATCGCGGCCGACTTCACCCCGCATTTTTCCCTGAAAAATATGCTCAAGGATGCCTCCTT
>JAYUWQ010000682.1:0-3539 GCA_043753485.1 bacterium | reverse complement strand
CTAGGTCCGGTCAGGTGTTCAAGCACTTGGCTGGGCCGTTTCATTTCCACCCGTGAGCGGGTTTCAATTGGGAGAGGGATACGCACTTCGCGTATATTTGGCAATGAGTATTTCCCCACTCGAGAATTTCTGTCTCTTCAGAAATGCCTGTCTCCCCAGATTCTGAAAGCTGTCTATCTGTGCGCGTGATTACCGGGATCGGTGTTGCGGCCATGAGGTCCAGCGATCTGACCCGCCCCTCCCCGCATAGGGTTAAGGTGAAAATTCCTAGTGAGTATCTTCTCAAATCCGTTCAAGAATTTAAACCGGGGCACACCTCAACAAGCAGCGCATCGGCCATGGCCTATCACCGACAATTACGGGGCTTGCCTTCCTGGCGGAATTGCTTTAATCCGGCATGAATGGTTTCTTTTTTGCGGCGCACCCTCGGAGTCATCCTCATGGCCGTAAGCGGAGTCAGCGGAATGATGATGATGGCCATGACGGTGAGTTTCGCAGTGGGCAAGGAGGGAGCCGGTGCCGCGACCGCAGCCATGATAACCGCAGTTATCGGCGGCTGCGTCTTCTGGGGCGGCCATCGCCTTTGGAAGGAGCCCGCAGGCAGCCGACCCCCTCCCCTGCCAAAAATGCGCCCCATCAAATCATTCCCCATGCTGACGGTGGATGACAAGCGGGAGGTTGGGTATGGGCGATGGTTCCGCCTCCGGCATTGGCAAACAACCAATTTCGTGATGATGCTGAATGAGATCCCGGATGGGTTGCGGGTTTTCTCGGAGGAGGAGAAGGTGGCTGGGGTAACTTTTGAAAACCGGGAGACGACATTTTTCAGCATCTGCCTGGAACCGGGATTCAGGATCTATCTCCAGAGGGAGGAGGATAACGTCGAAGACAGCAAGGCCATCAAGGTCATGGGAACCTGTGACACTTTCCCCTACGGCTATCATCTGGGATATCTGGAGCGGGAGACGGCATACGCCCTCAAGGATGCGGTGGCCTTCGATGCACGCCCTTACAGCCTTTGGCTTCCCGTGGCCGACTGCAACTATGGTCTGAGAGTAACGGTTTTAGTCCCATCTAAAAACCAAAGGAAATCTCCTCCTCCAATTCCGCCAGACTGAAACTAAGTTTGGCATTCTCGCATTCCGCCCTGTTTTAAAAAGGATTCACTTTCCCCGCGTCACTGCGTCATTAATGACGCGAATGACGCAATGACGCACAGAAAACGAATTCAGCAGGAAATGCCGGGGGGCGGGGTGATGACGAATTCCCGCCGCGTTGCGGTGCGGGCGTCCCTGACCCGTGGCAAGGGCTTGGTGGCCAGCCTCCCCAGGAAGGTGCCGCAAGCGTTCCTCCACTCCAGTAATTTCCGTGCCTGTGAGGCGACCCCGCAATCTTCGATCAGGATTCGCTGGAGTTCCTCACTGGTGCCCCGCCACTGCGGAGCGCCCGTCCGCCATAAGACTTCATCGATCAGGGCGAGGAGGTCCGCCTCCGGGCTGAGGTTGTCCAGTTCGACCTTTAGCTCGGGATGGTGCCAGCTTGTGATTCCGTATCGCCTCGGATCTGCCAACGCAGCCGGGATGGTGAATTCATGAATGAGCCAATGGAGATATGCTGGCACCTCGGCAATGCAGGTTTCCATGCAACGCGCTTGAGCTTCCGCGCTGTCCATCGGCATGGGAAATTCAAAACGCGATGCCCGTAGGAGGATAATCTTGTCGGCAATATGGTCGTCCAGCGGCGGCAACACCAGCATGGCTTCCGGGTCGTCATTCAGTGTGATGGAGAGACGCCACCATGCCGGGAGGGTGATGGCCTGTCGGCCTTTCCGGTGGCAACTTTGCGCACGGGTCGCCACACAGAAGTTTTTGAGGGCTGCCCCCAGTTTGAGACGGTCGCCAATTCGACGGCTCATGAATTCATCCTCAAGCATGAGGTGCTCGGCCTCGAACAATTCACCGTTAAAATCCGTGCCGCCCGTCATGTATCGGAGTGGTTTCGCTGCCCTGCCTCCCAGACAGATGGTGATGAGGTTTTGCAGCAAACTCTTACCGCATCCGGCGGGGCCAGCGATAGCGAGGGCTTGCGCGGCTTGGATGCGTTCCGCCCGGAGCGCGTTCTGTGCGGTCTGCATCCATCCGTGAAAGACTTGGACCTGTGTTTCCTCATGGGCATCACTGCTCAAGAGTCCGCTGATGATGGCTTTCAGGGTCGGCCATTCCCCCGCATGGATTTCCGGTAAATGATAGGATTCAGTAACCAGAAAGCGCGTTTGCCCCTCGGTGTAGAAACCTTCCGTCTTACCGCATAGCCTCCCGGAATACTGAATATCGCGGGCGTGCTGAATGTTCAGGATTTGCTGATCTGCCCCGCTGAGGAGTTGCCCCTCCCCGGTCTTGCAGGATATGCCCGCGCTCCTGAGGTGCCGCTTGAATGGGGCCTCCCCCATCGATAGCCAGACCCCCCGGCGGTTCTTGATCAGATATTCCCTCCGCTCGGCATCATAGTATGAATCGGCAATCAAGGAATCTCCGGGTCGTTCCTGTGGGGGTGCGTCATCTGCCGCCGTCATCGGTGGCGGTTCATTTTCACTGGCCCACTCGGCAGCGGGCGGTTTGCCATAGGAAGGAACGGATTTCCAGTTTGCCCAGTCAACAGGATCTGCGGGTGTAGAACTCATTTTGATTTGATAGTTTTAGAATTGAAGGAGGTGGTAACAGGCTGCGTCAGGCATGGCCGGGAGGGCTTCCCCCAGGTCCTTGCCAAGAGGCATAAGGAGGTTGTCGATGTGGATTCCGGCGGCCTGTATGCGCTCCGTCCACTGCTGCGCGGCCTTGTGTCCGGCAGGGTCATTGTCAGGGATGATCCTGATGGATTTGCACCGCAGCGATTCCAGCACGATGTCGTCGATCTTGCTTCCGGCGGAGCTTGCCACTGCGAAGGCTACGGGCTGATATTCACTGTCTGGAAAATGTGTTCTGCGGTATTCCTCAGCCCGGATCTCAAGCTCGGTGAGCGAGAGGAGTTCAACCAATCCCTCGGCTATAATGGTGCGGGTGCCGTCCGGGCTGCTGTTCCGTGAGATGATGAAGGGCGGGGTGGGCTCTGCCATGTTTAGCTCCTTCGGTCCCCCCTCCCAGAATCGGTTTCCATCCATCCGCCGGATCTGTGCGAAGCCCCCGGATTGGATGGCAAAAACCGGATAGCTCCGCCACTGGCCAACCTTGATCAACCCATCCTGCGTTGGGTATAGGACTGCCTTTATCGACACTCCCCGGAGCTGTGCAATGGTCTCCATTTCCGATGCAGTCGGAAGCCGGAGAGTAGCCATTACAGCGGCACGTTCTGCGGCTTTCCGGCGGTTTTTCTCATCCTCCGTCAGCCCGGCTGCTGGAGCGTCAGGGCGGGGCCTGTATGAGGCGCGATTGCGCTGCTGGTGCCGGTCATCGTCCCGGAGGTGGCATCCCGTTTCCATCCTTCCTTTTTCGAGGGCCTCCGCCAGCTTCCTGTCGAGTTCCTGGTCTGTCCATTTTGGGTCA
>JAYUWQ010000681.1:0-9256 GCA_043753485.1 bacterium | reverse complement strand
CTCCATCGTGCCGTGATAGTCGAGGTGGTCCTGCGTCAGGTTAGTGAAGATGGCCGCATCAAACCGGATGCCATGGGTGCGTTGCTGCATCAGGGCATGGGAACTGACTTCCATGGCCACCCCGACACAAAGGTTTTCCGTCATGGTGCGCAGCAGCCGCTGCAGGGTGATGCTGTCGGGCGTGGTATGGGATGCGGGCTCCTCCATGCCTTCACCGGTGACGTATTTCACCGTCCCGATCAGACCGCAGGTGCCCTTGGCGGAGGCGATCAGATGCTGCAGCAGAAACCCGGTGGTGGTCTTGCCGTTGGTGCCCGTCACCCCAGCGACCAGCAGACGGTCGGAAGGTTTGCGGAAGAAGGCGTCGGCCGCTTCCGCGAGGGCTGCTTTGCTATCCTTGACGGTGATCCAAGTGCCACGGAAATCCTCCGGCACATCGGTTTCCGCCAAGATGGCGGCAGCCCCATTGGCCACCGCCTGCGGGATGAAGTTGTGGCCGTCCGAGGATTCGCCACGCAGGGCGGCAAACAGCAGTCCGGGACCCGCCTCGCGGGAGTCGGCGGTAAGGCCCGTGATTTCCACGTCAAGGGGACCGAAGGTGCGGACGCGGTAGAGTTGATCGAGCAGGGCAGAAAGTTTCATCAGCGGAATAACCTAACGGGTAAATGTGCGCGGGGTGGCACGCACCGGAGTGGTGCTGGCGGCCTGCGGCAGGAGGCGGACCTCCGGGGAGAATTGGGGGGGCACCTCGTAATAGGCCATGGCGCGCTCGGCAATGCGGCGGAACAGCGGCGCCGCCATCTTGCCGCCGTAATGGGCGTGTTTGGCGCCTTTAGGGGTGTCGATGATCACCAACCCGCCAAGCCTGGGGTTATCTGCCGGCAGGAATCCAATGAAAGAACAGATCACATCCCCCTGATAGGAAGTCCGCAGTTTGCCGTCCTTGAGCAGGGTGACGGCCTTGCGGGCCGTGCCGGTTTTTCCGGCGATTTCAAAAAGTTCACTGCGCCCCGCATTGCCGGTTCCCTTCTCCACCACCTCCACCATGGCGCGGCGGACGGATTTGGAGGCGGCTGAACTCACCACCCGGCGGGGCGGCGGCCGGGTCAGACCTTCCAAGGGCTGCCCTTGGTCATCCACCCAAGATTCTGCGAGGTGAAGGGGGTGATAGTTGCCATCGTTGATGATGGCTCCCAACGCCCCGCACATTTGGGCCGGAGTGACCTGGATGGCCATGCCGAAGGACACCCGGGAGAGCGTCTGGATGGTCATTTTTTCATTGCCGGCAAAAGAACCACGGCTTTCAGATGGCGATTCGAAGCCCGTGCGGCGGCAGAAACCGAAGTCGAGGATCATTTCCTCGAACCGGCGCGTGCCCAGCAGACGGGCCAGTTTGTAGGCGCCGATGTTGGAGGACTTGACGAGGATGTCCTCGACGGTCAGCGAGGAATAGGCATGTTCGTCGGTGATCTGCGTGATCTCGCTGTCATCCCAAACCCCGCCGGAACCAAGGTCAATGCGGCTTTGGCCATTCACCTTGCCGGACGAAATCGCAGCGGCCACGGTCACAATTTTCATGGTCGAACCGGGCTCGTAGAGCATCTCCGTGGCAGGGTTGCTCATCAGAGGTTTATCCGGCCCATGTTTGTGGTCGCGGCATCCAATGGCCCTGACTCCCATGGTGGCGGGGTCAAAAAGCACGACGATGACACGTTCGGCATTCAAATCGTTCAGATACACTTCGTTCTCTGCCTCGCCGGTTTCATCCAGGGCCTGCTCCACCACTCCCTGCAGGCCAAGGTCGAGACTGAGGCGGATATTCCTGCCATTCCGGGGCGGGGTGACACTGCCCCGGTAAGCGGGAATCTCCCTGCCCCAGCCATCCATTTCGTATTCACGGACCCCGGGCTTGCCGGTGAGATCAGCATCCAAAAACCGCTCGACACCGGCGACTCCCCGGGCCGGCTGGGGTTCCTTGCCCGGGGCGGGCATGGTTTCCCCGAAAAAGCCCACGATGTGCTTCAGGGGCAGGTCTACCGGGTAACGACGGGCAAAGGCATTTTGAAAGATCATCGCCCCTATTTTTCCCTGACTTTCCTCGTAGGTGTCCAGTCCGGCCGCTTCGAGATCCGCACGCAGTTTCAACGCCGCACTGACACTCACTTTTTTACTCAGGGCCACCTCACCGTCAGGATTGCCTTTAAGGCGGGTGCGGATTTTTTCCGAAAACTGTGCTTCCGTCATTTCCAGCACCGGGGCGGCGATCCGGCCCACCCGGTCCAGATAGCGGTTTTGCAGTTCCTCCAGGCTGAAAGCATGCCGCAAGTCAGTCGCCTTCATCCCTTCAGACGAAGTCAGTGCCTTGGCCAACGGAGTGGCCAACTGCAGAAACTTGAGATCAAATGACAACTTCTGGACCGGCTCATCGCAGGCGAGGACCCGGCCCCGGGCATCCAGGATATCGCCGCGGGAAGCGCTGATGGCCAGCGTCTTGTGATGGCTTTTATCAAGGAGCGCCTGGAAGTGCCCGTGTTGATTGAATTGCAGGTGGAGCAGCCGCCACGACAGCAGGCTGAACAGCGAGACCACTCCACAGCACAGCAGTCCAGCCCGGAACCGCAGACAGCGGTCGCCGGGTTCAGCGCGGGAATGCATGCGGGAGGCACTCATGACTAATGGTTTCCAGCGATCACCGGGTTATCCTGCGGGACCTGATGGGCGGAGGCCGGCTCCGGCAGGCGGACGAGGCGGCCTTTGGGACCGATATTGATCGGTTTCAGGTCCAGTCCGGTGCGAACCGCACTGGCACGCAGGGCCTCCGGGGCCAGCAGGCGGTTGATCTGCATATCCCGTTCCTGGATTTGTTTTTTGATCAGGTCGATCTCACGGTGCAAACTCAGAATCTGATCCGCGCGGTCCTTTTTCTTGGCCCCCAGCCAGACGTAGCAGCCTCCAATGCCCCCAAGGAGTACACAGAAGAGGATGCAATTCAGCAGCCAGCCCGGGCGCAGGGAATCCTGTGGCGTGCGGCGGGAACGGCGTTTGGAGGAAGCAGACACAATCGGGGGAAGTTGAGGAAAAGGGAAGGCGGCGCAGGAAGGACTAGCCCAGGCGCTCCACGACCCGGAGCTTGGCGCTGCGGGAGCGCGGGTTGCGACTGATCTCTTCAGGGCTGGCAGTAATCCCCTTGCGGGTGATCAGGCGGTAGTGGCAGCCGGGATTGGGCCGTGGGGCAGGCCATTCCGGGCGGTCGATCTCCGCATCGCTGTGGCGGCGGAAAAATTGTTTGACCATCCGGTCTTCCAGGGAATGAAAGGTGATTACGGCCAGCCGGCCACCCGGTTTCAGCCAATGGTGGGCACTCTCAAGAACTGATTCCAACGCCCCCATCTCGTCGTTGACCGCAATCCGGAGTGCCTGAAAAACGCGGGTCGCCGGCGACGCAGGCCCTCTTTTGGGAATCACCGTAGCCACCAGTGCCGCGAGGTCGCTGGTGGTCTCAAAGGGGCGTTCGGCCCGGCGCCGCACCATGGCCTTGGCCACCCGGCGGGAAGCCTTTTCGTCCCCATATTCGTAAAAGATGCGGGCCAATTCCTCCTCGGGCCACGTGTTCACCAGATCGGCCGCGCAGACCGGTCCGGCGGGGTCCATCCGCATGTCCAGCGGGCCGTCCCGCATAAAAGAGAACCCGCGCTCCGGTGCATCCAACTGATGGCTGCTCACGCCGAGATCCAACAAAATTCCATCCAAAACCGGTCCCAGACCAACTTCTTCCAGAATTCCTGGAAAGGAGGCGAAGTTTGCCCGCAGGGTCACCAAATGATCCGCGTCCCCCGCCAAACGCCGGGTCGCCCAAGCCAAGGCTTCCGGGTCCTGATCCAAGGCCAGGACGTTGGCCCCCTGCTCCAGCAGCCGCCGGGTATGCCCCCCCCCGCCCAGCGTGCCATCCAGCATCAGTTTGCCGTTCGTTGGCGCCAGAGCATTGATGACTTCCTGCTCCAGCACCGGAATGTGGTAACTTTCGGCATCGTCCTCAGGGGCATCCAATCCGCCAAAGGAAGCAAGGCGCAAGCTGATGGACGGACGACCCAAGTCGGTTCCGGGCCAACCGGAAACCCCAGGCAGATGCGCCAAATGATCGAGTCTAAGACCCACCGGCAACGGCTGCCAAAATGCTTCCATCCGGGCATGGGGAACGACCCGCACACCCCATCGGGAGAGTCGCGGGGAGATCATGCGTGGAAAAAAAGTCATCATAGCCGGCAAGAATAAACCTTTCCGCCCGGAGGATCTGGCTGAACCATTTGCCCCCTCCGGCGGCTTCTGCCGCCGGAAACGGCCTGAAACCAGCTGGAAGAAGGAAGATTATCCATGGTAACGAGTGTGAAAATTCCAGCGATTGTTAAGGATTTCCAACGATTAATCACAGGCCTTATCTAAGGTCAATTAATTTTCAAGGTTTGAGCAGAAAATAAGCCGCATTTAAGCAGTTTTCATAATTCTCCAAACAATTTAAGAGACGTTTGGGATTCTCCTACCAAATCCAACACCCGGCGCCATAAAAGCGGGCGCCAGCCGGCAAGGGTGCGCTATTGAAAAACCACCCGTTTCCAAGTTGCATTCCTCGCTGTCATCTGGCACGGAATCAGATTGCCGGGAGGGACTGCGGTGCTCCCGGCATCCGACCCCTTTCCATTTTTTACCCGCCCCATGAATCGCGCTTCCTCCCGTTTCCTGCTCTGCACCTTCACCTCCGCAGCCCTGATCGCGGCCTCCGGGGACGCGCTGGCCATCCCGAACCCCTTCAAGCGAAAGGAAGCCACCGCCGCCCCGGCCCCCACGGAACTGCGCGTGGCCGAGATGGAGGCCGGCGATCTCCTCCGGCAGGCCCAGGACCTGGAAGCCGCCGGCAAAAGCGGGGCCGCCGCCTCCACCTACAAACGCATCGTGGACCGGTATCCCCTGACCAGTTTTGCCCCGATGGCCAAGTTCCGCCTTGCTTCCACCTATGAGAGGGACGGTAAATTCAGCAAGGCCTTCGAAACCTATCAGGAACTCATCGACACCTATAAACAAAGCGCGCAGTTCAGTGAAGCCATCGACCGGCAGATCGCTATCGCCAACCAATCGCGCACTGAAAAATTGTCTTCCTTTCTCGGCATTCCGAAGAAACTCGACAAAACGGAGCAGATCGAAATGTTCCAGAAGGTGATCGCCAACGCGCCGCGGGGCCGCCACGCCGCCGAGGCCCAGTTCGAGATCGCTAAAATCCATGAGGAGGATGACTCCACCGATCTCGCCATCGCAGCCTATCGGAAGGTGGTGGATGATTATCCCGCCAGCCCCCTGGCCGCAGAAGCCCAATCCAAAGTCAGCCAGGGCTATCTCGGCAAAGTCGAGGAAGGCAGCCGCGATGCCTCCAACATTGACAAGGCCCGTTTGGCCGCGGATCAGGCAGTGGGACTTTTCCCGGACACTTCCATGCCCGACCTGAGTGCCACCCGCGTGCAGGTGGACGAAATCTCGGCTGAAAACTCCTGGAACACTGGTCGCTTCTACGAAAAGAAAGGCAATTACCGCGCCGCCCTCGTTTATTACAGCGATGTGCTCCGTGCTCCCGGAAGCGCCCACTTCGCGGAAGCCCGCGAGCGCATCAACGGGATGACAACCAAGGATCCCACTTTGATTGAATCCGTGCCTGCAGTGGCCGTAACCTCCACCGACCTCGCCGTCCCCGCTTCGATTGATCTCAAGAGCAAACCCGGCTACTTTGGCCCCCCCCCTCCGCCGGCCCGGGTCGCCAGCCTGCTCAGCAAACCTAAAATGCGCAGCGGAGGCGATCAGATTCCGATCACGCCTCTGGAGGAGCCCGATCTCCCTGCCGGCACCGACCGCATGCTGAAGCCTGACGATTCGTTGCTCAATCCCGGCACCCCCATTCCCGCTGCCCCGGGAGATCTTGTTCCCGGCGATCCACTGCCCCCTCCCGGCACCCCCGCCATTGAGCCACCCTCCCTGCCCTCAATTGAAGGAATCCCCGCCCTGCCTCCCCCGTCGGAACCCGTCCTCCCCTCCGACCCGGCCAAACCAGCGAACTGACCTTCTTTTCCTGAGGAATTTACTGCTCCCGGATTTATCTTTCCCCATGCAACTGTCTTTCCTGCTGACCCGCCCCACCCTCCTCGCGGCTGCGGCCGCGCTCCTCCTCCCTGGATGTGCCGGCTACCATGCCGGGTCCGACAAGCCGGGACGCATGGAAAACGTCCAAACCATTGCGGTCCCCACCTTCCGCAACCTCACCCTCGAACCGCGCTCCTCCGTCCTTGTCACCAACAACGTGGTGCGGCAATTCCAACTGGATGGCACCTATCAAATCAAGGACGCCCAAAATGCCGACGCCGTCCTGCGCGGCACTATCCGGGATTTCACCCGCCGCCAACTGCGCAGCGCCCGGAATAACAACCTCCGGACCCGGGAACTGGAACTGCTCATGACGGTGGACTTCGTGCTTGAAGAAGCCGTCACCGGCAACCTCCTCTCCAAAGGCACCGTGACCGGCTCCACCTCGGTCTTCCTGGACCCCAACTTCCAACTCAGCGAACGCCAGGCCATCGACGACGCTTCCCGGAAAATGTCCGAGGAACTGGTTAGCCGTCTGGCGGAAGGCTGGGGTTCCTCCGCGTTTCCGGAAACTGCCGCCAAGCCCTCCTCCCTCCGGCAGACCCCACCCGCCGGGCGCAGCATCCTGCCGGCTGCCCTGCGCTGAAAATCTCAGGAATGCCCCGAAAACCGGTTGCACGTCGGCCGGTTCATTCCATAATCCCGTCCCGCAGCAAATGCGGTTCACCAAGCGCGGTTAGCTCAGTGGTAGAGCACCTCCCTGACACGGAGGGGGTCACAAGTTCGAACCTTGTACCGCGCACCATTTTCCCTCCGGGCTTCAAGGATCATTGATGGACAGACACCAGCCATCAATCAGGGCCTCATTCCATAGCGTGATTTGCTGGAACCCAGGCGGCTCCATGAGGCATTGGGATTATTCACGCTGATTCCCTTGACCAAAGCGCTGGTTTTTCTGAGCCCTCTGGGCACCCAGCTCAAAGATGGTCCTGTTGGAACCGGAACCTCCCGCAGCATGAAAAACGGCGCCGGAAAAATCCCCCGCGGAAACACGGCCCTGCTCCAGATCCGGCCATCGCCGACCTGATCCCCGGCACGGTCATCCCGCTGTTTCCTGCTCACTCCATCCCAGCCTCGGCTTCCTCCATTCCGGAAGCCCATCCCCCAGCTACGGATTGAAACTGTTTCCCCCTGCTCTCCTCCAGCCCATTGAAAGAACTTCGCAAAAGTTGAAAAAACCACTTGGCAGTGCGCTGGAACAGGGTATGGAATCCGTCCGGTCGCGCGACGTCCGGGATTTGGGGTCTTAGCTCAGTTGGTAGAGCACTTGCATGGCATGCAAGGGGTCAGCGGTTCGAATCCGCTAGGCTCCACCAAATCCCGCCGCCGCTTTTTCTGCAGGCTTCCGGTTTTCCAGTGCGACATAGTTCGTCCTCCACGCCATCCCAGCGTGATTGGAAAATTTTTGCGTCCCCACGGCTTGACGCCGATATCTTTTGCCTATATTAGCATCGAGAACCTTGAGAAACGGGAAGTCCTCCCGTTTCTTTTTATTTTAAGCGAACTGCCGTTATGACCAGCGAACTTCTCGCCGTCTTTGAATACTACGAAAAAGAAAAAGGAATCAGCCGCGATAAGATGATCGAGGCTCTCTCCTCGGCCATCCTCACGGCTTCCCGCAAGAGCATCGGGCCTGCCCGCGAGCTGCGCATTGACATCGACCCTATCAAAGGCGGCATCAAGGCCAAAGCCAAACTCATGGTGGTGGAAACCGTTACTGCGCCTTTTGATGAACTGGCCCTCGCCACCGCCCGCAAAATCAAAAAGACGGCCGAGATCGGTGACGAAATCGAAGTCGATGTGACGCCCAAAGACATGGGACGAATCGCGGCCCAGACCGCCCGGCAGGCCATGATGCAACGCATCCGTCAGGAGGAAAAACTCCTGATCTATGAGGAATTCAAGGACCGGGCTGGCGAAATCGTCAATGGCACCGTCCGCCGTTTTGAAAAGTCCGACGTCATCATGGACCTCGGCAAATTTGAAGGCATCATGCCCAAAAAGGAACGTGTCGCGACGGAAGATTATAACATCGGCGACCGCATCCGGGTCTACGTCGTTGCCGTTGAAAATGGAGTGCGGGGTCCCGAGATCATCCTCAGCCGCAGCCATCCCAATTTCGTCAAACGCCTCTTCGAAAGTGAAGTCAGCGAAATCGCGGACCGCACCGTCGAAATCCGGGCCATCGCCCGCGAGGCTGGTTACCGGACCAAAATCGCCGTCTGGAGCGCTGACAATAAAGTGGATCCGGTTGGAGCCTGTGTCGGCATGAGGGGAGCCCGCGTCAAGAATATCGTCCGGGAACTCAACAACGAGAAGGTCGATATCATCAAGTGGAGCGATAATCCGAAGGAATTCCTCAAGGATGCCCTCAAGCCCGCCACCATTGCTGACGACAAGATCATCGTCGATCCGGTCAATAAACGCATCTTCGCCAAAGTCCGTGAGGATGAACTCTCCAAAGCCATCGGCCGCCACGGACAAAATGTCCGCCTGACCAATCGCCTGATGGGATGGGACGTCCAGGTGGAGCGCGACGAAAGTGCCCACGAGAAATTTGTCGGACGCGTCCACAGCGCTGCCTCCGAATTGGCCAGCCACCTCGGCATCGAAGTGGAACTCGCCGAAGCCCTCGTGACCACTGGCATGAACAGCATTGAAGTTATTGCTACTTTGGATGCCTCCGACATTGTCGACGTTCTCGGCATTCCTGCCGAAGAAGCGGCGGCCATCGTAGCCAAGGCACAAGCCCAGGTGACCCCCTCTTCTGTTCAATAACCGGGGTTGCAATCCCCACCGTCTGACGCCATGAAGGCAACCCTTCTATTTCATGCCCGGCAAATCCAAATCCACGAGCACCCCAGGTTCCGATACCGCCGCCACCCCGGCGCGTAAATCTGCCGCGCGCCCTCCTTCTTCCTCCGAATCCGAATCCGCTGCGGCCAAGCCCGCAAGAAAAGTTCCCTCTGTCGCCACAGGTGATACCTTGGACCTGATCGGAGAGCGGCCCAAACGCAACCGCGTCAAGCCCGGTTCCACCCAGACGCCTTTGTCCGGCCCGGTCACGCCTGAACCC
>JAYUWQ010000680.1:0-9265 GCA_043753485.1 bacterium | reverse complement strand
CACCCTGCCAGGTCCGTGTGCCGACATCCAGGAAAATCCTTCTTCCTGACAATAAAATCACAGGAGACGGCAGGAGGGGTTTTTCAACAGGCTCTTAGCGCCTTCCGCCACCGCCCTGAAGGCAAGGCCGACACTGAGGGAGAGGGCGAGCGTGGGCAGGATGGTCGTTTTGTTGATAGGATGGAGGTTTTGCGCGGATCAGCCGGATGCTTCCCCTCCGCTTGAGCGGACGAAGGACAGCCATTTAATTTCCGCAGGCTTTGTGCGGGAAATCAGGGAATCTGTCCATCCATTCCTGCGGCCGGACTGTTCCCACCCGTGTCAGGACCCATTCAGGATGTCGCTTCAGGCGACGGCCCTCAATTTCGAAGGAACTCCAGGAAGCCACAACGGAATTGGAAGTGGTCGGGGCGGCCAGATTCGAACTGACGACTTCTTGCTCCCAAAGCAAGCGCTCTACCAAGCTGAGCTACGCCCCGTCATGCCAATTTGGCAGAACGTCACCATGCCGCCCCAACACCGGCACGCAACCGGAATTCCTGCCTCGTGAAAGATCGTTCCCCGGAAACCCGTCCCCGCTGGTCTATGATTCGCTTCCGATCCCTTGCTTTTCTCGTGTGCAGTCTGGTGCTGCCCGGCGTGTCTGCCCTGGCACAGGAAAAATACGAGGAACCCGATTATCCGGCGCCACCCGAGGCCGAGCTCCTGCCCGGTGTGCCCGAAGGCACCATCCAACGGTTTACCTTTGCCAGCAAGGAAGGAGTCTTCCCCGGCACCATCCGCCGCTACTGGGTCTACGTGCCGAAGCAATATGAGGCCACCAAAGCGGCCGCGCTGATGGTTTTCCAGGACGGCCATTCCTACGTGGACCGCAAAGGGCAATTCCGGGCGCCCACGGTGATGGACAACCTGATTGCCAAGGGGGAGATGCCGGTGACCATCGGGGTCTTCATCAATCCCGGGATTTTTGCCGACAGCCTGCCGGAAGGGGACGGCTGGAACCAGCCGAAGGGTCTGAAGAGCAACCGCTCGGTGGAATATGATACCCCTGGTCCGGCCTACGTGACTTTCCTCGAAAAGGAGCTGCTGCCGGAGGTTTCAAAAACCTGGCAGATCACCACGGACCCGGACCAACGGGCCATCTGCGGGATCAGCAGCGGTGGCATCTGCGCCTTCACCGCAGCCTGGGAACGTCCGGATCTTTTTCACAAGGTGATGAGCCATGTGGGCAGTTTCACGGACATCCGTGGCGGTTATATCTATCCGGCGCTGATCCGCAAAACGGAACCGGTCAAGCCCCTGCGGGTTTTCCTCCAGGACGGGGCCAAGGATCTCGACAACAAATTCGGGAACTGGCCGCTCGCCAACCAGCAGATGGCGAACAGCCTCGCTTTCATGAAATACGATCACCAATTTGTCTTCTCCCCGGACAGCGCCCACAGCGGGAAATTCGGCGGCTCGGTCCTGCCGGATTCCATGCGCTGGCTCTGGCGGAAATGAGCCGGCGCGCGGCGGCGTGCTTCAGGCCTCAAAGACTTCGTGCAGATACGACAGGCTCAGGTCAGCGATGGTATCGGCGTCCGGAGTGTAATCGAACACTTCCACACTGATCCAGCGGTCGTAACCGGTGGCCCGGAGTGCCTCGACAATGGGTTCATACAGTACGGCGCCCTGGCCAGGGCCCTTCAGGTTGGGGTCGTTGGCGTGGAAATGGACGGTGTCGGCCATGCTGGCCCGGATGATGTCAGGAATCGGCGTGGCCTCATCACTCATCGCCTTCACGTCCAGATGGAGGCGGCAGGCAGGATGGTCCACCAACCGCAGCAGTTTGATGGTTTCCGCCGCCGTGTTCAGAAAATTCGTCTCCTTCCGCGCCAGCGGCTCCATGGCCAGGGTCACGCCAAGCGGCCCGGCCGTTTCGGAGATGGTGCGCAGGACTTCAGCCGCCCGGGCAGCAGTCTCGTCCCAGGAAACCCCGTCTTCGAGATGACGTTGTTTGGGACTGCCCCAGACCATGATGGTGCCCCCCATCGCCGCGCACAGGCGGGCGAGATGGCAGCCGAAGGCCGCAGTGCGGTCGCGCACGAACTTGTCGGCCGTGGTAAGATGCATCCCCGGCGGCTGGACCAGCAGCCAGTGCAGACCCACCACTTCCAGACCGTGCTTGCGGGTGACCTTCCCAATCTCCTCCGCTTCGGTTTCAGTCAGGTCCGCGGGGTTCGGGTTCAGGGTGAAGGGAGCGATTTCCACCCCGTCGTAGCCGTGGGCGGCGATATGCTCACAGACGAGATCATGCGTCCACTCGGGACCCTGCCAGGTTTCATTGCAGATGGAAAATTTCATGGAGGAGATGGTAGGAAAACGTCATACCTTGGCGGCGGAGCCGGCAGGGAGCAACCGCCGGGGAAGGCTGGGGATTCCGGTTGCGTTCCGGCACCCGTCCGGGAGTTTCAAGGCCCCATTTTCCGCCCCTCCGACTTATGCCAGACGCTCCCCGCCAACTCAAACTCGGCCTGCCCAGCGGCAGCCTGCAGGAACCGACCCTCGCCCTTCTCGCCCGCGCTGGCTTCAGCGTCTCCGGCGCGTCCCGCAGTTACCGCCCCGCCGTGGACGATCCCGAGCTGGAAATCCGCCTGCTCCGCGCCCAGGAAATCGGGCGTTATGTGGACCATGGGTTCCTCGATGCCGGCATCACCGGCCGCGACTGGATCATCGAAAATGACGCCAAGGTCGAATACATCTGCGAATTGCCCTACAGCCGGTCCACCCCCCGCCCGACCCGCTGGGTGCTCGTGGTGCCGGAGGATTCGCCCATTCAGACGGTGCACGACCTCCAAGGCAAACGCATCGCCGCCGAAGCGGTCGGTCTGACCAAACGTTATCTGGAATCCAAGGGCGTCCAGGCTGAGGTAGAGTTCTCCTGGGGTGCCACCGAGGTGAAGGTCCCGGAATTGGTCGATGCCATCGTGGATATCACCGAGACCGGTTCCAGCCTACGTGCCAACCGCCTCCGTATCGTGGATACCCTCCTGGAGAGCTACCCGCAATTCGTCGCCAGCCCCGCCGCCATGGCCGATCCCTGGAAGGCGGACAAAATCGCCCGCATCGCCATGCTCCTGAAAGGGGCGCTGGATGCCCGGGGCAAGGTCGGTCTGAAAATGAACCTTCCCAGCCACCGGGTCAAAGCGCTGGTGGAAGCCCTCCCCAGCCTGCGCCGCCCCACCATTTCCCCGCTCTATGACAGCGACTGGGTCAGCGTGGAAACCGTGATCGATGAATCCATCGTCCGGGAGATCATCCCGCAGCTCAAAGCGCTCGGAGCCGAGGGCATCATCGAGTATCCGCTGAACAAATTGGTGCACTGAGCCCCGCCGGAATGATTTTCCGGAACCCCTTGCCCGCGCTGGCATTTCCATAAACTCCCCGTTATGCTGTGGACGCTCCCTTGACCGCTGAAATTATGAACCGTGTCCGTTCCACTTTCCTCACTGCCCTCCTCCTCGCCGGCGGGGCCTCCGCAGTGACCGCACAAACCAACAAACCCGCCGCCACTCCCACCGCGGCGGTGCCCGTGGACAAGGGCGGCGGGGAACTGGATCTTACCAAATTCCCCGGTCAGGTGATCGATGAAGTCATTGTCCCGGTGCCCAGCGAAATTTTCACGGTCCTCGACAAACTGGGCGACCCCGACTGGAAAGCGGAGGTCAGCACCACCCCCAAGCCCAACTTCAGCGAGCGCACCGATGTGGCCCTGCTCCTGGGCGCCACCGTCGCGGATGGTTTTATCGCGGTGCAGGCCGAGGATAAAACGTCCGTCACCGACGTGGGCCGCAATGTCCTCAGTCTGGCCCAGGCCCTCGGGGTCAAGGACGATGTCATCCGCCATTGCCAGGCGATCGACGACGCCGCCAATACCGCCAAGTGGGATGTGGTCCGGCAGGAACTCGATGCCACCCAGGCCACGGTCCGCGCCAAGATGCAGCAGATGCAGGACGGAGCCCTCGCCGAGTGCATTTCGGTGGGGGGATGGCTGCGCGGCACCCAGGTCATCACCGCTGTCATCGGCAAACAATGGACCGCCGAACGAGCCGAACTGCTCTACCAGCCGGACCTCGCGGAATACTTCAA
This sequence comes from bacterium, assembly GCA_043753485.1. Taxonomy (GTDB): domain Bacteria; phylum Verrucomicrobiota; class Verrucomicrobiia; order Verrucomicrobiales; family V1-33; genus CAIZWU01. Next base: position 5,137 of record JAYUWQ010000680.1, on the reverse strand, counting down.
CGACGCCCTGGAAGAGATGCTGGTGAAGGCCAAAAACCCTGCCAAACTCAAGGATATTGCCGATGGCTTGTCCCGGGTGCGCGAACTGATGGACAACGGAGGCGGGGATATCACTTCCGCCGCCGTCACCGAGATGAACACCGTCACCGCCGGTCTGGTGAAAAAGATCATCACCAAGCCATGAAGCCGCCCCGCCTCCCCAACTTACATTCCGCCATGAGCCGCTTCGCCTTTTTCCTCGCTGCCATCCTCTTCACCGCCGTCCTCCCGGTCCAGGCGGTGGTGGACGACTCCCACTCTGCCGCCATGGAGGCCGCCGTGCCTGCCGTGAAGGAGGGTTTCAGAATCCGTCAGGAGTACTGGAACGGCACCATGAAGAGCGGCGATAAAAAGATCGTCAAACAACAACTCTTCAAAGGCAACGAATATTGGTTTTTCCTCGGCACCGACACCGAAAAAGCCACCCTCAAAATCGACATTTTCGACCGCAAGGGCACCAGGATCAACGTCGAGACCAAACTCTCGGAAAACGCCGCCGCCGTCCGGGTGCTGGCCCCGGCCACCGGCACCTACATCGTGGTTTTCAGCCTCACCAGCAAGGAAGGCGAGGATATTCCGTGGGCGCTCGCCTACGGTTATCGCTGAGCCCCCCCCCCCGGGATTATTCCACGGCCTTCACCACTCCGCGCACCCTGCCTTTGCCCAGCTGGGTGGTGAATTCCTCGCCGGGTTTCAGTTCCCGCGCCTCCCGCACCACTTTTCCTGACGCATTCAGCGTATAGGAAAATCCCCGGGCCAGGACCGCTTCCGTCCCCAATGCCTGGAGTTGCCGCCGGTTCTGGTCCACTTGGTTCCGCCGCGCCGTCAGCGCCGCCAGCACGCGCGATTCCAACCGCTCGCGCCGCAGAGCCAGCTCTGCCCGCCGTTCCATCATCACCCGGTCCGGCCGCGCCCGCTCCAGTTGATGGGCGAGGGTGAGCAACCGTTGCCGCTGCGTCCTCATTTGATCCGCCACCGCCGTCTGCAGTTCCTCCGCCAGATCGTCCACCCGTTGCCGCCACGGCAGCAACACCCGCTCGCCATCGCGGCTCAATGCCCCGCGCGACATCAGGTCCAATTCGCGCCGCCATGACATCAGGAGTGATTCCACCCGGCGTTGCATCCGGCTGCCCTGGCGTTCCAGCATGGCCCTCAACTCCGCGCCATCGGGTGCCAGCAGCTCCGCCGCCGCACTGGGGGTGGGCGCACGCAGATCAGCGATGAAATCGGCGATCGTGAAGTCGATTTCGTGCCCCACCGCGGAGATCAGCGGCAGGGGGCAATCCGCCATGGCCCGCGCCACCACTTCCTCATTGAACGCCCACAAATCTTCCAGACTGCCGCCGCCCCGGGCGACCACCACCGTATCGATGCGAGGCAACTCCGCAGGATCCGTGCTTAAAAACCGCAGGGCTTCCGCCATCTCCTCCGCGGCCCCCGCTCCCTGCACCCTGACCGGATACACCAGCACCCGCAGCCACGGCGCACGCCGCCGCAGGATGTTCAGCATGTCCTGCAGGGCTGCTCCGGTGGGCGAAGTCACGATCGCCACCGTCAGGGGAAACCGTGGGATGGGCTGCTTCCGGTCCTGCTCAAAAAGCCCCTCCTCCATCAGGCGCCGTTTCAGGGCCTCGAATCTCGCCTGCAAGGCCCCCACGCCCGCCTGCCGCACCTGCCGGACAATCATCTGATATTGCCCCCGCGCCTCATACACCGACACCTCTCCGAAAACCTGCACCGCCAGCCCATCCCCCAGCCGGGCACCGACACCCGCGGCATTTCCTTTGAAGAGCACACAAGCCAATTGAGCGCCCCCATCCTTCAAAGTAAAATAATGATGCCCGCTGGCCTGCTTCCGGTGATTGCTGACCTCCCCCTCCACCCACACCGACCCGACCCCATTTTCCAGCAAACTCCGGATGCGCCGCGTCAGTTGGGTCACACTTTCCACCTGTTCCGCATCCTTTTCCTTGTCCTCACGGGACTTCCGGCGCGAATCAGGGGTGAAATCGAAGAGGTCCATGGGTCAAGGAAGAGGGGCCAACCTCCAGCTCATGCACCAGGGAGCGGCCCGGCGCAACGGTCTTGGAGCACCCTCCGCAAAAGTAAGCTGCGCATCCGTCGAATCCATGCCATCCGTGGCCTGCGGGTCTATCTCTCCCGTCCTCATGGCCGACTCCCTCACCCCTCCCTCCTTCCCGACCCTGCGCAAAGCGGTGCGCTACTGGCTCAGGCTCGGTTGCATCAGCTTCGGCGGGCCTGCCGGGCAAATCGCCATCATGCACCGCGAAGTGGTGGAGCAGCGCCGGTGGATCTCCAACCGCCACTTTTTCGAAGCCCTCAATTTCTGCATGTTGCTCCCCGGCCCGGAAGCCCAGCAACTGGCCACCTACCTAGGCTGGCGGCTGCATGGCTGGCGCGGGGGCGTGGCGGCGGGCGCGTTGTTTGTCCTGCCATCGGTGTTTATCCTCTTCGCCTTGAGTTGGCTCTTTATGGCCGGCGGACACTTGCCGTGGCTGACCGGACTCTTTTATGGCCTGACCGCGGCGGTGATCGCCATCGTCGCCGAGGCCGTCCTGCGGATTGGCAGAAAGGCCCTGCGCAGTCCGTCGCTGTGGACGTTGGCGGGCCTGTCTTTCATCGCGATCTACTTTTTCAACATCTCCTTTGTGCTCATCCTGTTGGGCGCAGCCCTGACTGGATGGCTGGGCCACCGGCGTTCCCCCCGGCAGTTCCCGGCCAGCGGCGGCCATGGCAGCAGCGCCTCCGCCTCCTCTGACGAAGCCCTGACTCTTGACCTGCCCCCGGCTCCCCCTGCCAGCTGGCGGCGCAGCGCCACCATCCTGACGGTGTGTCTCAGCCTCTGGTGGTTCCCCATTTTTGCCGTCGGACTGTGGCTGGGCTGGCAGAGCACCGCGTTCCACCAAGGCGTCTTTTTCAGCAAGGCCGCCATGGTGACTTTTGGCGGTGCCTACGCCGTGCTGCCCTACGTGGCGCAACAGGCGGTCGACCACTATCAATGGCTCAGTCATGCCCAGATGATGAGCGGTCTGGCCCTCGCGGAAACCACCCCGGGACCGCTCATCATGGTCCTGCAATTCGTGGGCTTCGCCGGGGGCTGGCAAAATCCCGGCACCTTGACGCCGCTCACCGGTGCCACCCTCGGCGCCCTCCTCACCACCTGGGCCACCTTCCTGCCGTGTTTCCTCTGGGTCTTCCTTGGAGCCCCGCATGTCGGCACCCTCCATCAACGTCCCGCCCTCAGCGCCGCCCTCACCGCTATCACTGCCGCCGTGGTCGGCGTGATCCTGAATCTCGGCGTCACCTTCGGCCTGCACGCGCTGCGTCCCGTGCCAGGAGGGCCCATCGATTGGTTCATCGCTGTCCTGGCCGTCGCGGCCTTCCTCGCCCTGCAGCGCTTCAAATTCCCGCTGCTGCCCGTCATGGCCTGCTGCGCTGTCGCCGGCATGGCTTGGCACCTGGCATTTTGACCCCGGTCTTCACCCCGGGATGGCCACGGAATCCTGCAGTTATTTTTTCTTCAATTCACTCAACAGAATCTTCTGCGAAATCGCCACCGCTCCAGTCAGAGTGCGGGTCTCCATCGTCACCGCAGGAGCCGGCGCGTTCCAGTCGATCTGCAGCAATCCAAAGTTAGGTTCGGCATAGGCAACCGGGCTCACCCGGTGCGGATTGACTGCGGCCGCCCAGCCGGGATGGCTGTTGGTGAGGCCGCTGGAGGTGAAGTCAAAGAGTGGATAGGGCCCCTCGTTGGTCCGGGAGATCTCTGAGAAATGCACGTCTCCGGAGATGAATATCACGCCGTTGGCTCCGGTGCGTCCGATCAGATCGTATAGCCGCTTCCGCTCCAGGGGAAAATTACCCCACGATTCCATCCCCTTCTCGCCGGCGATAACCTGGGTGCTGGAACCGATGATCCGCAAATCTGCCGGCAGCCTGAGCTGTGCCTCCAGCCAGGTCCATTGATCCGCGCCCAGCACCGTGGCGGCCGGGTCCTGGTTGGGCACATACCAGCCGACCAGATTGAGCCGGGTCTTCTCCTCTGCCGACCGCGTATCCTTGGAGGCCCGGCTGCGGAAATAGCGGAGATCCAGCAGGATGATCTGCACCCGTTTCCCTTCCGGCCCAAACCGCCAGGATTCGTACACTCCAGGCCGCTTCCGCCGCGGAGAATCGAGCGGAACCCCGTAAAAATCCAACATGATCCGCTGCGACTCCACCTTCCGCGGATACCCCGCCCCGCCATCGTTCACCCCGTAGTCGTGATCATCCCAGGTCGCCAGCACCGGGCAGGTTTTCCTCAGCGCCCCGTAACCCGGCTTGGCCCCCAGTTCGGAATACTTGGCTTTCATTACCTCCATGTCGGTAGTGTCCCCATAAATGTTATCCCCGATCGCGAGGAACAGCTCCGGCTTCACCTTCACGACCTCATCCCAGACCGGCTGCAGTTTGTTCTGTGAGGCACACGACCCAAAAGCAATCCGCTCCAGCACCTGCGGCGAAATTTCCTCCGCGGAAACCCCTGCCAGCAGCCCCCATCCCAGAGCACTGATACCCACCCACACAGGAATCCGGAAAAAATCGGTCATAACGTTAAAGGGAAAATGATTTCAGCCGGCGCACGCCATCCGATGAAAAGACGCCCCCCGCTCCCTCCGCTTATCTACTATTCTGAAATGGGATCCCAGACCCGGTCCATCGGCGGTTTTCAGCCCACGGCCACTTCGTGATAGTCCAAGGCCCATTCCTTCATGTAACGCACCCGCTGCGGATCGATGCGGTAGATGATGAGCGCCGGATTGTCTGCCGTGCCGAGGTAGCGCCGGAGCAAAGGATTGGCCTGCCAGATCCCCCCGATGACGTCAGGATCGGTCACGATTTCCGCCCTGCCGGTGATGCGCACCTGATCGTGATCAGCGTTCAGATAGCAAAGTTCCACCCTGGGATTGGCCGCGATCTCGGCAGTCTTGCCGTAGGTGCGCAAGTTGGCGATGTAGACCGTAAATCCCTCCACCTTGACCGGTGAAACGGGACGGAGCCGCGGCTGTTCCCCATCCATGGTCGCCAGCATGGGGAA
>JAYUWQ010000679.1:0-3547 GCA_043753485.1 bacterium | reverse complement strand
GCATCACCGGGTTGTTCCTGATTTTTGTCACCATCATCGTGCTGGGCTGCGCCCGGGAATGGTTGAAGCTCCTGCGCGGCCGCAAGCAAGCGGTTTTGCAGGAGAGTGCGTATGTTTCCCTCTCTGAAATTAATGCAGGCAACTGAACCGGAAGCGGGTATATTGTAACTTCGCCGTTTTCTGTTTCCCGTTTTATGAAAATTCACCGCATTTTGTCCTGCATAGGTTTGGTATCGGGACTGCTCCTCCTCGCCGCAGGACTGGCACCGGCCCAGTTTTCCGGGAATCCCGGTTTTGATCCCGCCAAACTCAAGGAAATCAATCAGAACCTGGCGGAGGCCGTGAAGCGCAAGGAAATCCCCGGCGCGGTGGTCTGGCTGGAACGCAAAGGCAAGCGGTGGGGGAATGAATTCGGCTACCGCTCGCTCGACCCCGTGACCCGGCCCATGGTGGTCGATATCATTTTCGATGCGGCGTCTTTGACCAAAGTCATGGCCACGGCTCCGGCGGTCATGCTTCTGGTGCAGGAAGGAAAGCTGGAGTTGGACGCCCCGGTCCACCGCTGGATGCCGGAATTCACCGGGGAAGGAAAGGAGAAGATCACCTTGCGTCAGATGCTAACCCACACCTCCGGACTCAAGCCCGGGATCGGGCCGGGTCCGGACTGGGAAGGTTATGAGGCGGGCATCGCCCGGGCCATGGCGGAGCCGGTCAAGGCCGCGCCCGGGGTCGAATTCCGTTACAGCGATCTTAATTTCATCCTTTTGGGCGAGGTGGTGCGGCGGGTTTCCGGGGAAGCGCTGGATCAATTCGTGCTGCGCCGCCTCTACCAACCGTTGTCGATGGGGGATACCGGCTTCCGTCCCTCGCCTCTCAAGAAAGACCGGATTGCCCCGACCACCCGCGAGGGAGATCTGATGGTTCATGGCCTCGTGCATGACCCCACCGCCCGCCGGATGGGGGGAGTGGCGGGTCACGCCGGGCTGTTTACCAATGCCCGCGATACCGGCCGCTATTGCCGCATGTTGCTGGATGGAGGAAAAACGCCGGATGGCCGGGTGATCCTCAAAGAGGAAACGGTCCGCGCCATGACGGCAGTGCAGCCTGCCTTGCCCGGTGGGGTCCGGCGCACCCTCGGATTTGATGTCGACTCCGGCTTTTCGGACCCAAAAGGCGCGCACTTCGGGCCCAAGTCCTTCGGCCATACCGGCTGGACCGGTGGGTGTTTCTGGATTGATCCCGAGGCGCAGTGCTTTTTTGTGCTGATGACCAACCGGAACCATCCCAACGAAAATGGCAGCGTCAAGAATCTGCGCTGGCAGACGGCGACCCTCGCCGCCGAGGCCATGGGCGTGGCGCGGCAGGTCACCTCCGGGGCCGACCGGGTGGCCGCCAGCGGGCTGTCCCTGCTGGAGGGAAAAAAAATTGGTCTCATCACCAACCAGACCGGCCTGACTACGGATGGCCGCAGGACCCTGGAGGCGCTGCAAACCATCAAAGGGGCCAAAGTGACCCGCCTTTTCAGTCCGGAGCATGGCATGGAGGGAAAGCTGGATCAGGAAGGCATTAGCGATTCCACGGATGCAGCCAGCGGCCTGCCCGTGATCAGCCTCTATGGCACCAATCGCAAGCCCCCGGCAGCGGCGTTGGCGGGAGTGGATGTCTTGGTCTTCGACATTCAGGACGTCGGCACGCGATTTTACACTTATATCTCCACCATGCTGAATTGTATGGAAGCCGCTGCTTCCGCCGGATTGCCTTTCGTGGTCCTGGACCGCGTCAACCCGCTCGGTGGGGTGAAGGTGGAAGGGCCGCTTCCGGTGGACGTGGGAAATCCGTTTGTGGCCTGTCATAGTTTGCCCGTCCGCCACGGGCTGACCACCGGGGAGCTGGCGCAATTGTTCGTCCGCGAAAAGCTCCCGGAGCTCAAACTCACCGTGGTACCCGTCGGCGATTGGCAGCGCCGGTTCATTTTCAGTCAAACCCTTGCCCCTTGGGTGGATCCTTCGCCGAACATGCGGTCGCCGGAGGCGGCGCTGCTTTATCCGGGCATTGGCCTGCTGGAATTTTCCAACGTCTCGGTGGGACGGGGAACCGAGCAGCCCTTCAACTTCATCGGAGCTCCCTGGGTCGATGGGCAGGCCTTGGCCCGAAGGTTAAAGGAGATGGCTACCCCTGGCGTGCGGGTGGAAGTGGTGGACTTCAAACCCAAGGCCAGCGTCTTCGCCGGGGAACTCTGCCACGGAGTGCACTTGGCGGTTTCAGATGCCCGGATCTTCCAACCGGTCCGGCTGGGCATGGCCATTGCCAAGGCGCTGCATGATCAGCACGGCGACCAGTTTCAGCTCAATAAGGTGGAAAAACTCCTTTTTCACCCTCCCACCCTGCAAGCCATCCGGGACCAAAAAACACTGGATGAAATCACCGGCCTCTGGGCCGCGGATGAAGCTGCTTTCCGGCAGCGCTGTGAGACGATTTTCCTCTACCCGTCGAATGCCGCGCAACCATGACGGGGGGATCAGAGAGCCTTCCGGAGGTTTTTTCTAAAAACTTTGACAGCTGCGGAAATTTATTTTAGATGTCCTGAACTTCCGGCTATTTAAAATGACATCTTTCCTCTCCGTCCGTACTCTGATTTCCCTTTTTTCGGCCCTGACTTTGGCCACCGCTACGGCCGATCTCCAAGTCGGGGCAGGCGCCGGGGTTTTCACCGGTACGGAATACGACGAGGAAATCGGCTACGGACTGGAAGGGGAATTTGGTTTCCTCAGCCAAGGGCAGCCCATCAATCTTTTCATCGGGGTGCGGGCGTCTTATGTGGACGGGTTGGAATCTTCCGGATCAGTGCTCGATTCCAAGGACAGTTCCGATCTGGATCTTTTTGAGGGCACCGTGGTGGGCCGTGTGCTCATTCCACTCGGCACCGATACCATCAAAATTTACGGGGAAGGCTCGGTGGGCTCGGCGAACCTCAATGTCTCCGGGGACGCCAAAATCAAAGGAAGTGTCGGGGGCCAGGATTATTCGATCAACAGCCAGTTTGACGAGAGCGACTGGGTCCTCGCGTGGGGCCTCGGGGCCGGGCTCCAATTCGATTTCACCCATAACATTGGTCTGCGCGTGGGATACAACTTCCACAGTTTCGGCGACTCCGAAGTCTTTGGGCTCAACCTCGATCCGGGCAGCATGCACGGCCTCACCTCCTCGCTGATCTTCAAATTCTGAGGGATTCAGGCAAATTCAGCGCTGTGGCCAGCCACTACCGATTCGCAATAGGCGGACGGCATCCTGCCTTGGGTTTACCATCCGCCCCGCCGGGGTGCGGGCCTCGCGCCATTGGGAAGGAGCAGGTTTGTTTTGGCAGGATAGCTCCTGTCAAAGGAGCTTATTTCTTGATCCGTGTTTCACCCCAGCCGCCGCCCAGCGACTTGTAAAGTCTGACCAAATCCAGGCTGACCTGGGTCTGGCTGATCACCTGGGCTTCCTCCGCGAGGAGCAGCTGGCGGTCGGCTTCGAGGACGGTGAGGAAGTTTTCCAGGCCCGCGTT
>JAYUWQ010000678.1:0-3548 GCA_043753485.1 bacterium | reverse complement strand
GAGGGCAAGCTCCAGCGGAAGGTGCTGAGCCTGACACAGCAATGGCAGCCGTTGGGTCAGGAGTCCACGTTGCCGGAGTTTATGCGGCCAAAGGTGGTGCTGGCGGGGCAGCAGGGCCGGCGGCGGCGGGCGAGTAACCTTGTGAGAGGCTGGAATGGCTGACGTTTTGCGCGGTCGCCCTACTATCGAGCGCGTCGCTCGTGGGATTGAGTTGGGGCGCTAAAAAAAACGAAAGTGCGTCCGGCGCAACCCCCGAACTGCGAAGCGAGCCGGCTTCTCAAATTCCTCGGAAGCAGATTCCGGGTAAGCGTCACGCCAAGTGCCTTGGCGGGTAAAGGCAATTCAGGCTGCGGCGGAGGGCGCTGGTTTGGCCGGAGCAGGGGTGACCGCTGCGGGCGCTGGCACGGACTGCTGTTTTTTCTCCGCAGCCCAGGCGGCTGGAGTGAGGGTGTGCATTTGGTCGGCAGGCGTGGTAGGTATGCGCCGGATGACGTCTGCGAGGTAGGCTTCGGGATCGAGCCCCCGGCGGCGGGCGCTGGCGACGATGGTGTAGAGGATGGCGCTCTGGTGGCCGGCTTCGGCGGAGCCGAAAAACAGGAAGTTCTTCTTGCCGATGGCACTCGGGCGAATTTCGTTCTCGACCAGATTATTGTCTACTTCAATGCGGCCGTCGCGCAGATAGGATTTCATCCCGCTCCAGGCATTGATGGCGTAGCTGAGGGCTTCGCCAAACCCGCTCTTCGGAAGGTGCCTGCCGCTGGCTTGGAACATTCGAAGGGCTTTTTCCAGCCGCCGGAGGATGGGGCCGGCTTGGGCACAGCGGGCGGCCTCGCGCAGTTTGGGACTGGCTTTGCTCTGACGGAGATTTTCCTCCAGTCGGTAAAGGTGGGCCATTTGCCGGATGATCCACCCGGCCCGGATGGGGGCTTCGGCTTTGGATTCGATGAAGCCGCGCCGGATGTGCGTGAGGCAGGAGGCGAGTTCGATGGCGAACCCGGGTCCGTGCGCGGCGGCGTTGCGTCCGGACGCATAGCTGTTATAACAGACGTAGCGGTCACAGCCGATGGTGCCCGTCCAGTCGGGCGGGAAGATGGCTTCAAGGCACGTGGTGGCCCGGCTGGTAAACCAGTGGAAAACGGTGTCTCCTCCCGGTCGGTGCAGGACCCAGAGGTATCCCCGACGGGTTTTTCCATGACCGGGATCAAGGTATTTTATTTCCGTTTCGTCACACTCGACATATCCATCGGCGAGGACTTCCTTTTCGATCTCCTTCCAGATGCCGGTCAACCAGAAGGCGATCATGGCCATCCAGCGGGCCATGGTTTGGCGGGGCAGGAGGATGTTATACCGGGTTTTGAAGATTTGCTCCTGACGGTAGAGCGGCAGGGCGTCGCAGTATTTGCCGGTGATGATGTTGGCAAGGAGGCCGGGCGCGGCGAGGCAGCGTTCCTGGAGGATTTCCAGCGGGGCGATGACGGGGGCGGCTTCAGGGTTGTCGCGCCGGGCATATTTGCGCCTGATGATATGGCGGCGCAGAAAGTGACCGCGCACGAAGTCGAGCTGTTCGGTGGTTTCCTGACCAATGCAGCGGAACGCGGCAGGATCGGCCAGCACGAACCCGGGATCAATGATCTCCTCCACGATGGGAAGGTGCTCCGGCAGACGCGGACGGCGCGCCTTCCTGGGCCCGGCGGTGGCCGGAGGATCCGCTGGCAGGATGGCCAGGTGATCACCTGCGGCCATCCCGGCAGCCGCTCCGGCTGGATCTGAAGGGGGCTCGGTGCTGGCGATTCCGGCCATGAAGAGTTCCAGCTGGGCCGGGTTCATTTTCTCGCTCTTCGCTCCGAAAATCCTCCGCACCAGGGCATCGATTTTTTGCTTCAGGATTTCAATCTCCTGTTTGAGTTCCGCGTTGTGCTGCTGGCTGGCGGCGAGCGCAGCGGCCAGTTCAGCTTCACGTGGAGTCATACCTAACCTGTTGCACGGGGCGGGGCGCAGGGCTAGGAATTTGTTGTTATAATTTCCAGGTGCGGACCAATGCTTCCGGACTGGAATGGAAAATCCGTCCCGTCTCATTCCCGCTCATACCATGGACGGCGCGCCCCGTCGCGCAGGTCGATGCCATCCGTCAGCATGGCGAAGGCTTCCGGAGTGAGCTTCAATTTCACCGCGCCTGGATCTGCGCTGCGCGGCCAGGAGTAGGTCCCCCGTTCCAGCCGTTTTGTTAGTAGCCACAAGCCAGTTCCATCCCAGTAAAGGATCTTCAGGAGACGACGGCTGCGGTTCGTGAAGACGAAGAGGGCTCCGCTGCGGAAGTCCTCCTTGAGCTTTTCGCCGACGAGGGCCAGCAGCCCATTGTGACCCCGCCGCAGATCACAGACCTCGATGGCCACGAATACTTTCAGACTGCCACTGAAACTCAACATGGCAGCAGGGGGCTGGAACCGGTCCCCACGCAACACGATCCCGGAGCCGCAAGGGCACCGAGCAACTGCACCGCGAGACCCACCTGTCCGGCGTTTCTGATTTCCATCCGTACCCCACCGGGCAGATGCAGCGTCAGGCCACGGCCGGGCGGCCCACCTCCGTCCTCACCGACCACCGCCTCCCACCACTGCACGGGGGCTCCCGCAGCGGGCCGCGATTCCATTCCGTCACCATTGCCACCCGTGGCTTCCATCCTTTGCCGCTTGCGCCGCTGCACCCAGTTGGCAAAGCTGGGATACTTCACCCCGCAAAGCGCGGCAAACTTGATTCCGGAGAGCCCACTGCGCTCAAACTCATCCAGCAAGGCTTCCCGCCGGCTTTCCGGGGTGCGAACCCGCCCCCGGCCATCGGTTTTCAATACAACTGGTGGCGCGATCGTAGATGTCATAGATCCAACCTATGACACTTATGCTGCCTCTTGGATAGTGGTGCCCGGCGTGACGCTTACGCCATTTCTCCGGATACTAAAGTTGCTACCCATCAGCTCCGAGGGATTGAGCGCCTTCCCGGCGGAGCAGCTGGTCCTCGGATCCACACTTGGGACAGGGGACTCGCGGACGCCCAGCCGTCTCTCCGCTCCCATCCCTCCTGGCGGCTTCCGTTTTCCGAACCGCAGGATGGGACCGGCCCGGCCATCACTCCCTCGATCAGACGGACGACGGGAACCGGCCGCGGTCATTCTTTGAGAGTTGTGGCCGCCGCCGGTAATAGCCCCGCTCTTGGCGGCGGCGCTGAATCCATGACGCGGACGCGCCGGCCCGTGGTTCGAAAAATGTCTCGTCCCGCCGCCCGTGGGTTTCAAGGAGCGGACGTTACCCTTACCCGCGCAAAGTGCGTTTCGGTGGTAGTCTGAAGCACATTCTTTACCGTTACCCGCTGCCAGAATTCGTCAATAGATTCAACTGTTTCCGCTCCCCCGTATGGAAACCATCCTGCATCCGGGGCTGCTGAAAATTCCGGCATATAAACAAGCCCGGCGTTGAGGGAAGCCTTGAGTCTGACATACTGCACCACCAGCACCTTGCCCTCCACCGGGCTTTGCGATAGGGTCACAAGTGGCA
>JAYUWQ010000677.1:0-3553 GCA_043753485.1 bacterium | reverse complement strand
CAGCCGGCACAGAAAACCGGGGGCAGGAATGCGGAGGAATTTCATGGCTCAGGGGGAGAAGTGGAGGGGGGTTGACCCATGGCGGTCTCAGGAGTTGGGACTGCTTCCGGCGGCGTTTGTTCAGTTTTCGGCAGAACCGGTTCACCCGTGGAATCGGCAGGAGGGGCGGACGGGGCGGCCTCTGCGGCGGCGGCGGTTGGAGCCATGAGGGCGTCCTCCAGGTTGGCGCTTTCGGGAGACCACCATTTTTCGATTTCAAAGGTGCAGACTGCGTCGGCAGCTTCGTCACTGGACCCCTCTTTTTTCTGTGATTTCAGGCGGATGGTGCGGACAAACCGGAAGTCCTTGGGCTGCTGGAGACGGTAGATGAACTCGAAAACATCGTCCCAGGCCCCGGAAACTTCCGCGGTGTAACGCGATTTGTGGAAATGCTCTTCCAGCAGCGCTGGCATGGTCACATTTTTCCGGACTTCGAGGTCGAGATCACTGGCTTCGCGTTTGATGAAGTCATCCAGGTAGGTTTCGCGGGTGGCCTCGTCGGCGTAGGCTTGAAGGTGTTGATCCAGGTAGGTGCGTTTTTGCTCGGCCTCGGCGGCCTTGCCTTTCCACATCTCCAGTTCCCGGATGCGGGATTCCACGGTGATCCGCTGGCGCTCAAGGAGGACATTACGCTTCTTCAACCAGCTGAATCCCAGCAGGTTGAGCAAAATAAAGGCGGCGATCCCGAAAAAGATCAGGAGGCGCTTTTCACTGGGTTTCAGCTGAGTCATTTTTGGTAATTCCAACGATGTCGAAGGGGACTTTGCCGTCCTTCGGGACCTGGGGTTTATAATTCCAGTTGAAGCTTTGCAGGGCAGGATTGCCTTTCACCTTGGTGGCATAAACAATCGCGGCCTGAGTGTTGCTGTTGGCGGCTTCGCCCTTGATGGAGATCTGAGTGAGTTTTTTCTCCCCTTGGTCTTTTTCGATTTCGCAGGAAGTGATCCGCACGCCGGGCGTGGCGGTTTCATACAGCGGCCCGAGGCACTGGAAAAGCAATTCCACCGGATACTGGTCAAAATTGATGGCGGCATCCGCGAGACCGGCCTGTTCCACCGTCCCCTGCACGCCGCCGTAGCTGCGTTCGAGACCGGCGACCTGGGATTTCAGGGCATCAATTTTCCGTTTTTCCATGAAATGCCGCACGGCGAGGAACCCAGGCAGCAGCAGGTAGGCGAAAACGCAGGCGGCGGCGATTTTCTGGATTTTGGCGGCCTTGGCGGCGCGGATTTTCCCTTGAGCGACCGAAACCGGCTCCAAGGTGGAAATCCGGGACCCGGGCCGGGGAGCCGGATGGGGAGCCCGGAGCACCCGGCTGCCAAACACTTCCTGCAACAGGGGATCGACCGACGGATCAACCGCATCAGTCCAGAGCACCACCGCATCAAGGTCGGTAATCAGGCCCTGGGTGTAAAGGGGCATCATGAGGTGCTCGATTTCCTGCACCACATCCGGGGTGAGGGCCGAAGCACTGAGGGCGTGAAAATAAACCGGATGGTCGTGCCGGGTCACCGCGAACACGAGCCGGCCCAGTTCCTTCCAGATGACAAGGGAGTCGTCGGGCAGATCGTAAAGATAGGGACTGAGCTCAAAGCGGAGGGGGGCGTCGCGGGGAAGATCATCAGCCAACGAAGGATTCAGCACCGCCGCACAGACGAGGGTTTGGTTTTCCTCGCGATCCACGATGCGCCAATCGGTCAGGCAACCCACCGGGGCATCGGGCTTGAGGCCCTGCTTTTCCAATTGGATTTCGATCAGATCGGCCAGCAGATCAGTGTCGCCGGTGGCGGCCCGGATGGGCACGGCGAAGGTGCTGCTGACCGGGTAGGCAAAAAGCGCAGCGGTTTTGAAAGCAGCGGGGCCACTGGCGGGAACGGTGCCAGGCACACGCTGCCAACCGGCGGGGGACGGCTTCCAAAGCTCCCACACCTCAGGCCCGGGGAGGCAGAGGGTGGCGGTGGGATCGGGGGCGGACGGTTTCAGAAGCGGGAGGAGTTTTCAGTTTTCAGTTTTCAGAGCCCGGAGTTTTGGACGGGAACAGTGAAGGAAAGGAGGAGCGGTCTGGCAGGCGGGGGGGCGGCGGAGTTTTAGGCAGGTTTTAGGAAAATGGCTACTGAAAGAGCGGGACTTCCTCGCGGGCGAGGATTTGGGGCGACCCTTGAGTGCGGTTGCGGACGATTAGGACAACACGTTTCCGGTAATCGTTCACTGTGGCGACACTTTCGATGTGAACCGTGGCGTCATTGAGGCCGAAGTGCGCCTGGACGTCGGGATCGGAGCCGTCCAGATTCAGGGCATCGTAGGCCTGCTGGAGATCCTGCAGCTTGACGTCATCCTCGGTGAATTCAATGTCGTCCGGGCCCCAGCGGATATCCTGGATGAAATTGGTGGCGTCCTTCAGCGCCGGTTCCCAGTCGTTGACGGGGTCGGCAGTGGACTGGCTGGTGATAATCCCGAGGGCGATGACTTTGGCCTCGGCCGCATTGAGATCGAGCTTGCCGCCGGAATAAATCGTGAAGTAATCGCGCCAGTCAGGCACATTCGCCGCAACCTGATCGAAGCCCGGGACAAGGAGCATTTCGTCCAGGCTGTAGAAAGGGCGGTCGAAGGGATAACCCGTGTAGCCGAGGGCCTCGTAATCCTCTTTTTCCATGCCGTGGAGCTGCTTCTGCTCATCCTGGTCCGTCCAGTCGAGAAGGGTATCCGTGAGGTAGCTGGCGGCGTCCTTTTCCAAGCCCCACAGTTCGAACGCCCGTTCAAAGAAAGTGCGGTCGTTGGCTTGCAGGAGGGAGTTCACGTTGAAGCGGCCCCCTTCACCGCGGATGGTGACATTGAAGGATTCGCCATCACCCATGATTTGGTTGAGGAGCGCCGTGTCCGTCTCCTTGACGACAGGATTGCAGGCAATGTTGAGGCCCATTTCCGCGAGTTGACGGGCGCGGAAGGCCTTTTTCTGCGAGATGGTGATATCCATGTCGTGCGAGATCACCCGGATGGTGGAGTAGATCAGCAGGCTGAGCATGGAAATGAGCCACATGACCAACAGCAGCGCGGAGCCGCGCTGGCGGGCGCGGCGACGGGAGATGACGGGGAATGAAGGCCGGGAGGTCACGGGAACAGGAGCGGAAATGAGAATAAAGCAGGCTGAGGCTTGAACGATGGAAGATTAGCCAAGGCTGGGAAGAGGGATTTTGGCTGGTTAGCGGGCACGTCCGCCGCCTCCGCCCCCTGGACCACGGCCTCCCCCACCGCCCTGACCACCGCCACCGCCCCGGGTGGGAGCTCCAAAGTTACGTCCGCCTCCACCACCACCCCGGGGGCGGCCGCCGCCGGCTCCGGGACCGCCCGGACCACCGGGACCTGCCCCCGGAGGGCCTCCGGGTGGCCCACCGCCAGGAGGAGGACCCCCACCGCCCGGGCCACCACCGGGAGGACCGCCGCCGGCATTGCCCGCGCCTTGGGTAAAGGTCTCGGGATTGGCCATCTGCGGGATCCAAAAATAAAGCCAGACGGG
>JAYUWQ010000676.1:0-3562 GCA_043753485.1 bacterium | reverse complement strand
GTTCCTTGAGGGAAAACCGGTTACCACGCCGCAGGCTCCCGTGCATGGCTGCCGTATCGCGTTTGAACATCAACCTGCGAAAGAACCGGTTTCGTATCTGAATGCGGTCGTCCCGATCCTGCAGAAGCACTGCGTGTCCTGCCACAGCCCGGGGCAGATCGGACCCTTTGCCATGTCGGGCGGGAAGAAGGTAAAAGGCTGGTCGGCCATGATTGAGGAGGTGCTGCTCGACCGGCGGATGCCGCCGTGGCATGCGGATGGCCATCATGGGAAATTTGACAATGACCGCACCCTGACTCCGGCCGAAACCCACACCCTGCTGGACTGGATCGCGCAGGGATGCCCGCAGGAGGAAGGCCCGGACCCGCTCGCCACCCCGATACCGCCCGCTCCCGTGTGGGCGCTCGGCCAGCCGGACCACGTGGTGGCCCTGCCGCAGCGGCAGGAGATTCCCGCCACCGGCACCTTGAAATACCGCTACCTCGACAGCGATTTTGTCATGCCTGAGGACGCCTGGCTGCGTGCGGCGGTCTGCCGCCCTGACAATCCCAAGGTGGTACACCACATCATCGTCCGGGTGAAGTATCCTGACGGATACCAGGAGGCGCCGAAGGAAGCCTACCTGTTCACCACCTGGGTGCCCGGCCTGATGCCCAGCGAGATGCCTACAGCCACCGGCATGTTTGTGCCCAAGGGGGCCAAATTCAATTTCGAGGTTCATTACACCACCACTGGCGAGGCCCAGACCGACCAGAGTGAAATGGGGCTATATCTGGCGAAGGAAAAGCCGGAACGGCGGCTGGAAGTGCGTGCCTGCGAAACCCGGGACTTTGAGATCCCGCCGGGCGCACCGGATGCCCGGCACTTCTGCCACTACTGCTTTAAAAAGGATGCCCTTATCTATGATCTGAGTCCGCACATGCATTTGCGGGGCTCATGGTTCAAATTCCAGCTGCTCTATCCGGACGGCCGCCGTGAGACTCTGCTGTCGGTGCCTCACTATGACTTCAATTGGCAGACCAGTTACCGCCTCGCGGAACCGAAGCGGGTCCCGGCCGGCACATGGATGCTCTGCACCGGGGGCCATGACAACTCCTCCAAAAATCCGAATAACCCAGACCCTGCCAGGACCATCAAATGGGGGCTGCAGAGCTGGGATGAAATGTTCATGGGCTTTATGACCGTGGCCGATGTTCCCCCTGAGCCGGCCGCAAAATAAGACCAGCCGGCATTCTCCGGGCAAACGCAGCGGCTGGGACCCCGGGGCGGTCCTCCTGGGGAGCAACTCAGGACCCGCGCCGCAGATGGCTGAATTACTGCAGGCCCAGCGCGTCCGCCGCCGTGGCGCCCCTATGGACGATGGCATGCAGGCGTTTCAAGGTGAGCAGGGGATTGGGCTGCATCCAGACATTGCGGCCGATGGCGATGCCGGCCCCGCCAGCTTTGATGGACTGTTCCACCATGGTCAGAATGCCGGCCTCATCGCTGGCCGCTCCACCGAGCACAATTACGGGGACGAAGCTGCCTTCGACGATCTTTCCAAAGGCGGCGGCGTCGCCCGGCCAGGCGGTTTTCACCACATCGGCTCCCAGTTCGGCTGCGGCGCGCACCGCGAATCCGATGTGCTCGGGCGTGTAGTGGGCGGATTGCCCGAGGCCGTAGGGCAGGGATTCGATGATCACCGGAAAGCCCGCAGCATGGCATTCGCTGAGGAGCGCGGCATTCTCACGGAACATTTGCGCCTCGTTCGGGTGGTGCGGGTAAAGCATGCTCATGACGGCCTGGGCTCCCACCGCATCCGCTTCCGTCGCCCCATAGGTCATGTAAGCACCAAGATCGGCATGACCGGTCAAGGCAGGTTTATAAACATCGGCCCGCAGACAGACGGCTTTACCGGCCAATTGAGGCTGGAAGGCGCGGGCGACCCCGTAATTCACCACAAATCCATCAGCATAGGCGCTGAGGGATTCGATCACCGCGCCCATGTCTTCGAGGCCGGGCACGGGGATGGCGGTGCCGTGGTCGATCGGGACGATGATCGTGCGGCCATCAGCTTGGAAAAAGGGCGAGGGCAGGAGGGAATCGGTGCTCATCATGGCCTCTACAGCCGCCCGGCTTAGCGTTCCACGGAAAAAATGCTTCACGAGGCACAGTCGATGCTTTTCAGAAATGAGAATCTCTGATATCGATTAAAACAATATGAAAACCAACCGCAACCGCTCCAGCCGCCGCAGCCACGACTTGCTGCGGGAGTTCTTTGCCTGTGCCGTGGTGATCGCCGCCATCAAGTCCGGTCAGCCCAGCAGTTCGCTCGTGGTCAAATCCCCGGATACCCCATCACCGTCCGGCCGGATTTGAGTCTGCGGGCCGTTTTTGAAACGGCTGTGATAAGTGACAAAACCGGCACCGGAAAAAGTCGGTGCGCGTTACGGAATGCGTTGTAACCTGACGTCAGGAATTCCAACCATCATCCGCGCTAAAACGATGAAAATCCACCAGGTCAAAGTCTATTACCGGGTGCACTCGAGGGACGAAGTGCAGGGCAGCAGCACTCCACTGCAACTGGCCACGGAAGTCTTTACCGATGAGCCGACTGCGGGGCGCTATTTGCAGGACCGCCACACCCGCTACACCGTGCTGCAGGTGGCAGAACGAAGTGATGGCGCAGTGATCGCCTCGCTGGAGAAAAAGCATCCATGGCACAGCGTCGCCATCGATCAGGTGGAGTGGGTGATCTGATCAGCGGACGGCCGGGCGAGGCCATTGAAGGAACAGGGGCGGTGTGCTCCCGTGGTCTGGCCTTGCCGCGGGACGGCAAGGCTCCTGACCCGTGCACAAAAAACCCGGAAGGCGGGGCCTTCCGGGTTTTTTGATCGGCGCCGGGAGGAGCCGGACGCCTGCGCTTGGGATATCAGGTCAGTCCCGCGCCGGACTGACTGCGTCAGGAATGCAGGACGCCGGGGCGCCTTGCGGTCGCGGGTTACTTTTTACCAGCCTTCTTGGCGGCCTTTTTGGCAGGAGCCTTCTTGGCGGGCGCTTTTTTAGCAGGAGCTGCCTTCTTTGCAGGAGCAGCTTTTTTGGCAGGGGCTGCCTTCTTGGCAGGGGCCTTCTTGGCTGGGGCTTTTTTAGCTGGAGCTGCCTTTTTGGCAGGAGCAGCTTTCTTGGCTGCGGCTTTCTTTTTAACGGCCATGGTGGTTTGGTTTTGTTGTGTGGCGCTGACAGACTGGCTCCCCTGGGGGACCCGGAGCATGCCGGCCACGGCTTTGGCTTCCCCCGGGGTCAACGTGACCCTAGAGAGAATTTGTTCGATCAGGTCTGCGGGGCGCCCGTGGAAGACCTGGTTGACGAGATCCGTGAGGTAACGTCCTACCGTGACCCCTCTCGTTTTTTTGGCGAAATAGAGATTGGACCTTCCCTGATATTTCTTCCTAACGTGCCCCTTTTGCTCGAGCTTTTGCAGCACGGCCAGAACGGTGGTGTAGGCACGGGGCTTGCCGTCAGGGAGTTGGTGCCACACATCATGGACAGTGGCTCCGGTGCTGGCCCACAGGATGGAGAGCAC